>NZ_JBHFLM010000028.1:0-116050 GCF_041928655.1 Pelatocladus sp. BLCC-F211
TTTTTATGGCTTTCAAACTATTGAATTTTCAAGGTTCGTGGCGTCTTGCTTTTGCTTGACACTTTATCTAGGTTAGCAAGCTCTTTTCTTTTTGTCAACTATTTCAGAAATCTTTTTTTCTGTTTTGCTGACTCGCTTGCTCGGCTCTTGCTTTTTGCCTTTCGCACTTGATTACTATAGCAGCTTTTTTGTTTTTTCCTTTTACCTCATCTTCTTTTTTTGGCGTTTTGGCATTCTTACCTTCTTTTGGAAACCTAACTTTATGCCCAATAAGCTGTTTCATAATGATTGCAAATTCTACAACCAGCAGATGACAAGGGTTGGCTGACCACCAGGGACAAGATTTTTATTTATATAACTGGGATTTTTCTACTAGGGACTTCCAAACCGTTACAGCAGGAAGATTCAGTATTTCAGTTTTAGAAATACTGAATCTTCCTGCATAATCTTAGGGTGGTAAAGAAAACACTAGGGTTGAGCGCTCCTAGTGATAGCTAGGACGAAAAAGAATTAATCCATAAAAAGTGACAAGCACTCAGATGTTTAATTAAGTGAAGTGTTGGATATACACATATATGTTCAGCTTTTCATTAAAAGTCGTGGGATGAGTCAATTCAGTAGACATCTCCGCAAATGACCTTCAAAGCCTTATACAGCAAAGGTCAAAACCTAATTTTTAGATAAGTCTAGTATATTATTTACGGACTTGGGTGCCAAACCCCGCGGCTTTAAATTGTTTGAGCTTGAGAGGGGTAGGTTGATTTGCTGCTACAGAAATTCTTAATTCAAAATCACTGATCCCTGGTGGTACTTCAGGAATTGAGCCAAGACGGGTACGATTTTGCATTACTGGGTCATTGTTGGCATCATATATGCGTCCAAAAATATCTGCATCATAGACTGTTTTATAGGTTGAGTTCTCAGCTTTACCTGTAACCAGAAAACAGTTAGCTGTCATGGTATTACCACTTGTAACTGCTCCTTTTCCTATTTCTGCTGGACAGTCTTTGTAAGTGATATCAAATAGCCTAATTTGGGTAAGCGCGATCGCAGGAGCAGTAAGCACCCACGAAAATACTCCAAGCAGGCAGGAAAAGAAAATAACCGTGAGCGATCGCAAAAGCATAACATACACCTTGAATAATATCGAACCTTAATAGCTAATCTACAACTCAGCTTACCAAACTTGCTCAGTATCAATTGTTAGTTCTTGGTTGTTAACAGCCTAACAAATCAAAAGTCAAAAAGATTCTTTATTTTGAATGCTTGAATTTTGTACAGTCTTGGTGTTCCCGCAGCTTAGGCGTGAATTGTTTTGTTCTCCTTGCCCAAATGCTCAATACTACCTGAAATATTAAACCTCCTTAATAGAGATTCTACTAAGGAGGTCAAAAGCGGCACAATAATATCACACCCTGGGGTTCCTAAAAATCATCCAAATACTGACTCAGACGGCTAATTACAGGATCAACATCTTGAGGAGGTGGAACAGTATAAGAAGTGGTAACAGTATGATTTACTACTTCTGGTACTGGTGTTGATGGTAATGGCGACTGTATGGCTTGCGTTTGATTCACCATAATTGCCAGTTGTGCCACTTGTTGACTGAGTTGTGTCAGGTGGCGTTCCATCATCTCTAATCGATGAGATTCTTTGGCAAAAAAACGTTCCTCAAGGTCAGCCAATTGCCTTTGTAGTTCAGCTATTTGTGGTTCTACTCCTTTTGTCGATACTGGTTGTGGAGTAGACGGTGGGCTTGGTCTTACTGATTCTGGCACGCACAAAGCTTGCCACAGGGCCTCTTTACAGAGGTCGCTGAAAGTCTTATTGGGATCTTTCTCCAATTGGCTTTCAATAAGCGCTAACAAGCTTTCGTCAGCCACCCCTGGGTTGAACGTAACCGATTTAACCACCTTTTTTGACCATTGGAACATTATTTTTAAGCCCTAGAAGAGCGATTGGCGGATAGTTGTGCCTCTGAATAAATAAACTGACCTAGAGCATTAGCTTGTCGAGATGGTGATGCTAAGTGGGCATTAATTTTTGCTTCTTTTAATAGACGTTGAACGTCCTCCCAGAAGAACTCCCCACCGCCACCAGTGAGAATCACATCAGTGACGCGCTCTGGAAGCCATGCTAACACACGACTGCAAATTTCACGCGAAAACATTTCTATTAAATTGGGAAGAAAATCATCTAGGTTGGCGGGTTTGCCTGCACCTCTGGGACGATAGTAGCGATCGCCTTTGGGGCGGTTAACAGCAGCAATTAAAGCCAGAGATTGGCTATCGGCTCCATCAATTTCGGCGGCTACGAGTTCATAAAACTTGCTCATACCAAAGTCTTCACTCTTAGAAGCACCTCTAGCAAAGCGGAAGTTGTCTATCATCAAACAGTCAATAGTTTGATGTCCAATATCTACGATCCCCACTGATACCTTAGTAAAATCAGGCATTGCTGCGGTTTTCTTTGGTTGAGCTTCGCACCATAGTAGACTGCCATAACCTTCTGGCATTACCCAAACCTTACTGATGTTTAGCGATACATCTTCGCCGCGAAACTTCATCGTGTGAGGACCACTCAATTGGCTAACCAACTGGGCTTTTTCCTTTTCAAACTGTTCTTGGGAAAGGTAAGGCAAACCCAACACAACAGAAATATCATCTTTCAGCTTGAAATAACCAGCACAAGCCAAGGTTTTGACAAGTGCATCTTCTACTTTGGATTGACCTACGCCCAAATTAGCACCGAAGTCGGCAGCTAGTTGACCTACAGCATATCCACTACCTTGATACTCCAACCACAAATCCATCAAGGGATCTGTTGCGCGGGCTTCAAAGACACCTCCTCGCACTTGTTCCATTGACATTTCTTTAACGTTGGCAGAGACAAATATTACATTTCCTGGTTCGCGGCTCACACAAGCTTTTGTGGAAGTTCTACCTAAGTCAACACTGAGAATCTTTTTACTTGTGGTGCTACCAACAGTTGGGGTAGGAGTAGCATTGATCGGAGTAGATGCCGATACTCTATTCATTGGTATGGCAGCAGCATTCATCGGGGTAGCTGCGGAAGGTTGGTCTGTCATGAAAGCTCCTAGTACTTACTTATGCTTAAAAAAGTTACCATGCTCATCTTACAAAAATGCGTGTATCAGAAATTTTTGGTAGCGTCAATTTTTAGGTGAAAACCTGCCAAAAATTACTGAATTAATGAATGTGAGCTATTTTGCTAAGGCTATACGGAAACAAAGTCAAATAGCAAGTCACAAGTAGCTTGTTCTCATTAATAACGCTACTTTTTACACCAAAACAGTTGTTTTTGTAGATTGTAATCCGGGGCAAGGTTTTTATCTTCTCCTATGTTTGTGCTTCCGCTTTAATACCAAAACAAGAAATGCTAAAAGTATAACCGCAAGCACAATTTTTGATACAGGAGCAAGGTACTTGTCTACAAGTTCATATTGACTACCCAATATGTATCCTGAGTATGTTAGCAAACCTACCCAAGCAGCGCTACCCACAGTTGTATAAAATATAAAAGATGGTAAAGGCATATTGCTAAGTCCTGCGGGTACAGAAATCAAGGTACGAATTCCTGGTACTAGGCGACCCATCAGAACAGCTTTGTTACCCTGCCGATCAAACCAATGCTTAGATTTACTGATGTCTTTACTACTTATGGTTAGCCACTTACCATATCTATCAGCCCAGACTTTTAAGCGGTTTTCACCAAGAAACTTACCAGGATAGTACCAGATGAGTGCGCCTAACACAGAACCTACAAGTCCGGCAAAAAATACACCAATAACGTTGAGCTTGGCATCTGGTAGGTTTGCTGTATATCCTGCTAGAGGCATAATCAATTCCGAAGGAATCGGGGGAAAAAGATTTTCCAGGAACATCAATAGGGCAATTCCCACATAGCCCATAGATTCGATAGTAGTTTTGATCCAATCAGTCATTGAGTCAATTCCTAAAATTGCTATTGAATTCTCTTTGCTAAATTTTGTGTGTTGTTCGTTGTTTTGAGCAACCAACCGCCAACAACTCACATTAAAAGAGAGGGAAAAAGTAATTTCTTACTTCTCTCCCTCTGTTGCTGTTTTACTCTCCTACTCTTGTTAAACGGTGGGTGTTAAAGATTGCACTCTCGATTCAGATTCCCAATCCAATGGGTTCCAAACTCTTTCTTCCATAGCCATTTGCTCAATTAGACTTGCTAATCTTAAGGCTTTAAGTGCTTGTTCTCCGCCTACTGAAGGTTGGTTCCCACCCCGCACACAGTTGACAAAATGTTCCAATTCTGCACCCAATTTATCAGTGTTGCTAGTATAAACTTTTTCAATCACACCATCTTGCTTGTAAAGGACTTTCCGATAGTCTGTCACAGAGTTAGGTGTAGTGTGACGATGAATCAAAATTTCATTCTTGAGAAAATCTGCCTCTGTATATGAACTTTTACAATGGGCGACAATGCTGCGGATTTTGCGGTGAGTGACTTTGCTAGCAGTCAAGGTGGCAACAATGCCATTGGCAAATCCTAAGGTCGCAGTCACATAATCCAAATAACCAGAGTCTAAGGTATGATTGCCACTAGCTGTTAACTTCACCACTGGTGAGGCAGCTAATTCTAATAGTAAGTCAATATCATGGATCATTAAATCCAAAACAACTGAGACGTCATTGGCACGATTTGAGTAGGGACTCATGCGATGGGCTTCTAAGGCCAGCACTTCTTCAGTTTTTAATACCTTGCTTAATTCTTGAAAGGCTGGGCTGAAGCGCTCAATGTGACCTACTTGGAGAATACAACCGGATTCAGCAGCAGCATTAACTAGCGATTCGGCTTCGGAAATACTGGCTGCAATCGGTTTTTCTACCAAGACGTGGATTCCTGCCAAAAGACAAGAAATTCCCACAGCGTAATGTAGGCGCGTGGGAACAGCAATGCAAACCGCTTCCACATGGGGTAACAGATCGCAATAATCTTCAAAAAAACGCACCTTGTATCTACTGGCGGTTTCTAATCCTCGTTCGACATTTATATCTGCAACCCCAACCAGTTCAACATCTTTCATGGAACTTAGGATACGGGTATGATGTTGCCCCATATTACCCACCCCGATCACGCCTATGCGGATCGGGTGGGGCTGGGTGCGGTGTCCGTGTCCGTTTTGTTCTCCTGCTGACATACTGCTATCTTGCACTCTCATTCTCTCCTCAACCACCAATTTAGAGACGCTGTAATAATCGTCGGCTTTGATACTTAAACTGCCACTGATTAGTCGTCTAAAACCATCCAGATGGTAACATAGAGGTTCTATTTATGAAGAATTTCAAAGTTTGTTATGAGTTCCCACCATCTGGGTCTGTTTTTTATACTCAGTAGAGTTTGATGTTTATTTCTAAACTTTACAAATAAATAAACTAGTACTATTTTTGACTTTAAAAAACAAGTATGGTAAGAGCATATGTTTGTTAGTGAGACTCAAAAATCAATTTGCGGTATAATTATCTAATTATTCCCACTAAAAATAAATAATTTTTTGTTAGTTAAGTTACTAACTATAGAGAGATTTTGATTTAGAAAGGCTTTATTGGAATAGCATTTATCTGCGTTAAAATCAGTAAAAAAGTCAGCAATTCTTGTTGTTTGTTAAGCAGAGATGGATTTAAAGAAGTAAGGGTGTAGGGATGTAAGGCGATAAACCCAAAGCATACGATTTTCAGATATCATCGATGGATTTAAAGGGAGTAAGGGTGTATGAGCATAGATAATCAGTTTATCTGTGTCTCTACACCCCTATACCCTTAAGCCCCTACACCCAAGCATGAATATGAAAGCTGTAATTTTATTGTCTGGTGGATTAGACTCTTCGACTGTTCTGTATCAAGCACTCGTGGATGGTTGTGAGTGTTATGCTGTTTCCTTTGACTACCAACAACGGCATCGTAGAGAATTGCAATCAGCATTAGCGATCGCACAAAAAGCAGGTGTCGTCCAAAATCAAATAGTAACTTTTGACTTACGTCAGTGGGGTGGTTCAGCACTTACAGACGACACTATTGATTTACCCCAAAAGCGTTCTTTGGAAGAAATGTCGCAAAATATTCCTGTTACCTACGTACCTGCACGGAATACAATCTTTTTAAGCTTTGCTCTTGCCTACGCTGAAACTATCGCCGCCGAACGTGTCTACATTGGCGTCAATGCCTTAGATTACTCTGGATATCCTGATTGTCGTCCTGATTATATCCAAGCAATGCAGGAAGTATTTCGTTTAGGAACAAGACAAGGACGCGAAGGCAAGCCGATCACCATTGTTGCACCTCTGCTTGAGCTAAAAAAAACTGATATTATCCAATTAGGAAATAAATTGGGAGTTCCTTGGGAACTTACTTGGTCTTGCTACGCTGGTGATGAACTAGCATGTGGTGTCTGCGATTCTTGTCGTTTACGTCTTGCTGCTTTTGCTGAATTAGGACTTAAAGATCCATTGAATTATGCTTCGGTTTTTTGACGTGGTTTTGGAAGACACGGTGACGCGGAGAGTATTTCATCTGTAATTCCCCGCGTCTCCCATGTTTCCCTTGTCCCTCCTCCCAATTTTTAATTTTTAATTGTTTTGTCCCCGCGTCCTCGTGTCCTCCTCAAAGCGTCGTACTTGAATTTGATGCAAGCGGGGTCCATCAACTGAGGTGACAGTTAATTCCAAATTTTGGTAACGGAGAGTTTCACCCAAAGCAGGAATTTTTTGTAATTGGTATAGCATAAAACCTGCAAGTGTTTGATATTCTCTTCGCAAAGGCAAATTGAGATGTAACACATCGTTCAACTCTTCTAAATTAATTTGCGCTTGCACTAAGAATGTTTGGTCATCTACAAACTCAATTAGCAATTCATCATGATTTTCTACAATACCGATATCACCAATAATTTGGGCAATTACATCTTCAATAGTGACCAGTCCAACCGTTCCACCAAACTCATCCACTACTATTACCATTCCCAGCTTTTCTTGCTGCATCATCGGTAATAATTCACCTAATGTGGTGTGTTCTGGCACAAATCTTACCGGACGTATCAAAGATTGGATTTGTGTTTCTAAAACTAATTTGCTTACAACTAATGGTTTTGCTAAGTCTTGAAAGTAAACGACACCAATAATATCTTCTAGCGATTCTCCAATTATTGGGAAATAAGAGTAACCCGTAGCTGCCATTTGTTCAAGAAAAATCTGCAAAGTCGCATCCTGAGGTAAAGCTACTATGTTGTTACGAGGAACCATCACTGCTTGTGCTGTTACTTCTCCAAACTCAAAAACATTTTTGAGGAGTTCTCGTTCTCCCGCTTCTAATCCAGTAGATTCACGTTCTGTAGAGATAATTAACTGTAATTCTTCAGGAGTAACAGGGGGTCTCCAACTTTGACCAGTATATTGGATGCCAAATAATCGCAACAAACAGCGAGTTGATTGGTTGAGAATCCAAATAAAGGGATTAAAAAACCGCACGATAGCTTTCACAGAAGGCCCTAAAAATCGTGCTAGCTGTTCTGAGTACAGCATCGCTACTGATTTGGGACACAGTTCGCCCAAAACTATTTGCAAATAGGCAATGAAAAAAAAGGCGATCGGGATTGATAATGAATGAGCGATCGCAATATTTATTCCTCCAGGAAGAGGCCAGGATTGTAGCCATGATTTGACTATCACAACAATTGTGCTTTCTCCAATCCACCCCAGCGCCAAACTTGAGAGAGTAATCCCTAGCTGAGTTGTAGACAGCAATAAGTCTATACTACGCTGTAGAACTTCAACGGATAATGCTTGTATATCACCAGCTTGTACTAACTGATGAATACGCGATCGCCGTACTGTTACCATTGAGAATTCTGCTGTGACAAAAAAAGCGTTGATGGCAATCAGCAGCAGCACTGACAACACTCGCAGCCATACATCAGTCCAATTCAAGCTAGGAAAACCTATCACTGCAAAGCCCGTGTAAAATGCACACCCAAGTTTGGGATTGGGGATTGGGGATTGGGAAGAGATTTGTTAAATAATTCTTCCTTGTCCTCCTTGTCCCCTTGTTCCCTTGTCCCCTTGTCCCCGATCTCCTACTACCTTCCTACAGGAATATCTAACACTTCCAACTTTAGTTGTTGAGCTGGATAATCTGTTAGAGAAAGTGAAATGCTTTTGACATCGTCAAGCAAAGCTGTGGGAATGCTAACAGTACCAGTATATGTCGGGCTGTTGTTCGGTAATTCTGACGGTAAACCATCTGTACTAGCACTCAGGGTTCGTCCTTTATCATCTGAGACATCTAAAAAACTGTAGAGGAAGCGTACAGAATCTTTGCTTTTGTTCTGCATTTTAACCCGCAGTTGCAATGCACCGCCAGAATAGCGAGCAGATTGTACCGAAAGACTGACGCCTTCACTTTCAGCAGAAACTGGAAATCCTGGCTGGGGTTTTTCTTCAACTTCTGGCTGGGGTTTGTCCTGTGGATTCTGTTTGTTGGTAACAGTCTCCTCTTCTTCTTGTTCTGATTTAGGGGTTTTATTTTTGCCCTCTATTCTTGCCTTTACAGTTTTGAGAATTTCTTCTTCTTTTAAAAGCACCAGTCCCCCATGTTGGGAGTTACCGGTTTTAGCACTGGCGAACTTGGTGGTAGGGCGAGAATCTGGTGCAGTCACGCCTTTGAGTGCTTTACTACCAATATCAAATCCTAAAAAAGCACTTACAGAGCCAGCTCCCAACATCAGAGCTAATAAAGTTAAAGTTAAAACTACAGTAGAATTTAGTTTCATTGCTAGCAAGCTATGGCAGAAAAATATTGGATTGTTTTAAACTGGGTTTTTCAGGGACTTAATTAATATTAGTCTGCACTATAGCAAGATCAAATTATCTAGTGTTAAAACCTAAAAAGCAAGTTGCGATCGCACACTATTAATAAAACTATGCTATAATCTATCAGACACGACCAGGGTTGGCCGAGCGGTTGAGGCAGCGAACTCATAATTCGCCTTAGGCAGGTTCAACTCCTGCACCCTGGACTTCAAGTATTTGGTCATCAGTTAAACAATCAATAGTCTTTAACAGACTATTGATTGTTAATTTTTTTATAGTGGAACCTTAACGAGGGGGCATTTGTTCAAACCGAAACTCAGTACCAACCTTAAGCTTGTTAGCATTCAAGCCTGGAGACATTAACAGCGAAGTGTTGTAAGGATTGGGTAAATCGGGACTACGAAGATAAGGATCATTACTAACCTGTTGGTAAAGAATGTCTCGATAGAGAATGTGAACTAACTCGCTATCTCTGGCTATTTGATTTTCCGGAAAAGTATTTCGGGAAAAACTTTTTCGGGAAAATGAACCAAGACCAAAAATATCGTTTATGTCGCTTTGACTGGTGATACTACTAAAGAAATCAGGAGAATTTTGAAAATAAGCTCGTTCAAAAGCTTCATTTGGTGTTACATAGTCATTATTCGATATTTGTGCTTCATCTTGAGCTAAAGCCGGAATTGCGATCGCAGTAGTCAACAGTACCAACAATCCACCCCAAACTCTGAATTTTAAAGCCATTTTTATCTTTCCTCTATCTTTGTGCAAATCTTCACTTATCCTTATCTTGAGAACTTCTAGTAGCGACTGTTAGTGGTTAGTAGGGGTAACGACTGTTAGCCCGTACAGTTGTAGTTGTTAGTGGTTAACAAACAACAACCAATAACGAAAATACATAGTTATATTTTTTACCCCTAATTACTGAGAAGTTCAACCATTGGTTTAGCACAAATTTTATTCATTTGTAATGACTTACCAAGCTCAAACCCCTATCCCGTCTGACATCTGGGCAGTTAATAGTGATTTGCCAAGCCTACGTGACAAGTTACTAGATTTATTTTGCCAACTTGCATATCAAGAAGGCGATTTTGTTCTTTCTTCTGGACAACGTAGTTCTTATTACATCAATGGTAAACAAGTTACACTCCATCCCCAAGGTGCTTTAGCAATTGGTCGTATTATTTTATCGCTATTACCACAAGATACTCAGGCGATAGCTGGGTTAACATTGGGTGCAGATCCGATTGTGAGTGCTGTGAGTGTGGTGTCTGCCTATGAGCATCGCCCTATACCAGCACTGATTATTCGCAAAGAAGCCAAAGGCCACGGAACAAAGGCGTACATAGAAGGGCCAAATTTGCCAGCAGGTGCAAATGTAGTGGTTTTAGAAGATGTTGTCACTACTGGACAATCTGCCATGAAAGCAGTTGAACGTCTCAGAGCAGCAGATTATACTGTTAATCAAGTAATTTCCCTGGTAGATCGCCAGCAAGGCGGAGCAGAGTTTTATCAGTCAGTAGGGTTGAATTTTCAGTCAGTGTTTACAATTGAGGATATTCAGGAAAGATATCGAAAAGTCATTAGTAGACGCGATTAATCGCGTCTGTACAATAGTCATTAGCAAGAGTTTGAATGATGTTGACTTAGGCGATCGCAGTGAGTAAACTCTCAAACCTTGTCTCATTTAAAGTTTAAAATTGGAAGTCTCTAAACATTGACTAATAGTGGCTACGACAGATTGGGAGAGTGCTGGCAAATCGTAGCCACCTTCTAATCCAAATAAAATTCGACGAGTGATCCCCAAACAATAGTTAGTAAACAAACCGTAGTCTTGGGGTTGGAGATTAATCATTGCTAGTGGGTCAGCAGCATTAGCGTCATAACCGGCACTAACTATTAATAAATCTGGTTGAAAGTCTGACAGAAAGGGTACAACCTTTTTTTCAAAAATAGGTTGGTATACTCCAATATCGTTACCAGGTGGTATCGGTATATTGAGGACATTGCTATGAAAACCTTTTTCTGTTGCTTTACCAGTTCCTGGATAGCAAGGATATTGATGGAGTGAACAATAAGCGATTTGAGGGTTAGTTTCCACAATTGCTTGGGTGCCATTACCATGATGCACATCCCAATCTAAAATAGCGACACGGTTAATATCTAGTTGTTTCAGAGCATAGAAAGCAGCGATCGCAGCATTAGCAAATAAACAAAACCCCATGCCATATTCTCTTTCAGCATGGTGTCCTGGTGGACGTGCCAACACAAAAGCGGGTTCGCCAGTTTCTCGGACGATATCTACTCCATCCAGCCAAGCACTTACTGCTAGTAATGCCACATCATAACTGCGCGGGGACACTGCTGTATCTGTATCCAAGTAACCACCACCATTAGAGGCTATTTCTTGGACTGTTTTAATATAAATTTGGCTGTGTGCTTCTTCGATGAGCGAGATTAAAGGACGATCTACTACTGGTGTAGGCGATCGCCACTCAATTTGAGAAGCAAAAGTTGCAGCTTTTAAAGCGCTAGTAATAGCACTTAAGCGTTCTGGTTTTTCAGGATGGAGATATCCGGTTTTGTGATCCAAAAATTCGTCCGAGTAGATAACTGACAACATAGTCCAAGCAAAATTGGCATATGGATACTCATTGCAATTGTATCTTTCCTAGTCTTTTGTGAAACCAATGATTTAGCTGAAATAAGATACACACTATCTTGAGTATTAAGCCATCTGCACCAATTGAGTTAGGTTTAATCTTGACATTTAGCTTATTTTTACAGGCACCCAAGATAAATTAAAATTTCTTTAGTCAAGTAGATGACAATTGACACAAAAAGAGTCAAAATTTCCTATCTCGTTTTTCACTACGGTAACTACTACAGTGCAACCAAAGCAGCGTCAAAGATTAGATCAAACTCAACGTTGGACATTTTCGCAACTATTCGGACTAACAAGGCGTAATCCTTTCATGATTTCCCGTTGGGTTTTGCGTTGGGTATTGGTAGGGATTGTCGGTGGCTTATTTGCTGCTTTGTATTGGAATATCCTAGAGCTACTAACTCACGCGCTACAAAAATTACCTGGTTGGGGTGTGTTGCTGGTAATGCCATTAGCGGGTTTAATAGTCGGTTTAGTAATTCATTTTCTTGGTAAGCCCGGAGAAATCGGCGTTATTATCGACAACATTCATTTTCGCAGTGGACGTTTGGATACTGCCAAAAATCCTGCGATGATTCTTGCTTCTTTAGTTGGGATCTCAGCAGGTGGTAGCGCTGGACCAGAAGCACCACTAGTACAGGTAACAGGTTCCTTTGGTACTTGGGTTAGCGATCGCCTGAAACTTCAAGGTGAAGATGTCCGTAATATGAGTTTAGCGGGAATGGCAGCAGGTTTTACTGCTTTATTTGGCGCACCTCTCGGTGGTGCGGTGTTTGCTTTAGAGATATTGCATCATCAGTATGTGGTGGAGTACTATCAAGCACTGATGCCAGCTATTGTTTCGAGTTGTGCTAGTTACCTAGTGTTTGCGCTAATTACGCGTTTAGGAATTGCACCGATTTGGTATTTACCCCAGTACAGTTTAGAAAGCATTGATGATGTTTTGTTTGCTATCCTCTTGGGGATGATCGGAGCTTTGGCAGGATGGGTATTTATAGGAATTTTTCACGGATGCGATCGCTTATTTACCCGTATTCCTGGCCCAGTTTATCTTCGCACAACTTTAGCAGGGCTGGGTTTGGGAATCTTATCATACTCATTACCGCTAACTCGTTATTTTGGACATGATCAGTTAGCAATCATCGCTACTACTAGCTTTTCTGGCGTTTTGCTGTTGGGTTTAGCCTTGGGTAAAATGGTTGCTATTGGTGTGACAGTAACAGGTGGATGGCCCGGTGGATTTATTATTCCCCTGTTTTTTATTGGCGCTTGTCTTGGTAAAGCAATAGCGGTTTTTGTTCCTGGAATTAATCCTTCTCTATCAATGATTTGTGTAATGGCAGCTATCAACGCCGCAGTCACACGTACACCAATCAGCACAACTTTATTGCTGTCAAAACTGACTAATTTTGCTCCCTTAACACCAATTTTATTTGCAAGTTTAATTGGTTTCTTTTTTGCTCCAAAAGTTCCTTTAATTACATCTCAAATTAAGTCTCAGCAGGATGCATCGTAAACTTATACGGCTGATTTAAGTAGTTTTTTGGGCAATTTAAGTCGCTTTTTTAATTGCTCTAAATATCTTACCAAAGCTAAAACTCTTACCAATTATTCTTTATTGAGTCTAACTAAACATTTGAGTTTATTTTTCAACGCATAGGCGCTTCGCCTTCCGGCAGGGTAGGAAAACAGAGTATTTATTCATCTTAACTTTATTGTGCAGACCTACTTACCAAGTTCTAATCTAATACTTTGTAAACTTAATTTAGTATCAAGGTAAATTTCTGCTATAGTCTGTTATTTGATTGTTGAGTAAAACTGTTTCAGATGAAGAATCACACCATTTATCAACCACCTGTAGAAAAACTACTAACTTTGGGTGATTGCCATAAAATTACAAATGAGTATAACTATACCGCAGAATTAGGTCTAGATACAGAACATATCCCTGACTTAATCAGGATGGCAATTGATCAAAGATTTAATGGTGCAGATTCTGGAAGTCTAGAGATGTGGGGACCAATCCACGCATGGCGTGCGCTAGGACAATTAGGCGCAGAAGTAGCAATAGAACCATTGATACAGCTATTTCATGAACTAGAAGATAGCGACTGGGTAAACGAAGAAATGCCTAAAGTTTATGGCAGGTTTGGTGAAATCGCTATCCCTAGATTACAAGCTTATTTAGCTGACGAATCCCACGGAATTTTTCCACGCATTACCGCTATCCATTGTTTAGAAGAAATCTGCAAGCAGCATCCCGACACACGTCAAAAATGTATTACTGTACTTACTCAACAATTAAAATTATTTGCTCACAATCCTCAAGAAATTAATGGCTTTCTTGTTGCTTCTTTGATTGAATTACAAGCAGTAGAATCAGCAACAGTAATTAAAAGTGCTTTTGTCGGACAAAGTGTACCAGATGAGATAACAGGTAGTTGGGATGATGTCTGTCAAATTTTGGATATTAATTCGGATGAAATAGCGCTATTTACAGATATTAGTTTAGATGGAGTATCCCAACTAGATAATTTTTCTGTTGATGATATAAAACAAACAGAAGATATTTCTCAAATGCAAGAACTTGCTGCTAACGAAAAAGCACAACTTGAGGATAATTCTGTTGGCGATGTAACACACACAGAAGATACTTCTCAAATGCAAGAACTTGCTGCTAACGAAAAAGCACAACTTGAGGATAATTTTGTTGATGATATAAAACAAACAGAAGATATTTCTCAAACGCAAGAGATTACTGCTAGCGAAGAATTACAACCTGAAGATACTTCTGTTGATGATATAAAACAAACAGAAGATATTTCTCAAACGCAAGAGATTACTGCTAGCGAAGAATTACAACTTGAAGATACTTCTGTTGACAATATAAAACAAACAGAAGATATTTCTCAAACGCAAGATTTTGCTGTCGATGAAAAACAATCTGACAAAATTACTACTGAGGAAGTAGAAAAAAATCTAGCTGTAACTTCACATGATATCCAACTATTTGAAGATGCTAGCACTGATGTCGAAAAACTACAAAAACTAGAAGATAAAAATACTGAACAGAAGCAAAGCAATGATATAAATAATAGTGAAACAGAAGCAAATCAGTTCAAATCTGAACTTGATAATACTGTACTTACTGAATCTCTTGAGCAACCATCAAGTAAAGGTTTTGGTGGTTTTGGAATTTCACAAGGTAAAGCAAAAACTAAGAAAAAAAAGAAGCGCTAATCATTGTAAATTGGATGTTTGAAAACGCAATCAAGCAAGTATGACATTAGAAGCATCCCATATTTTGAAATTTACGCTTATGCTGCCTTCAGACTAGGAATGAGAGAATGAATAAACGAATCTGTGGAGACGCGAAATTTCGCGTCTCTACAAAGGATTGTGGGCTGATCACCAAGCGTATTCGGACTAAGGGAAGGGGGATCTTCTAAACTATTTGTGTAAGAAGTCTATTTTATGATGCACAGCCACAAACAGATTGACATTGGGTGCAGACTTCACCACTTTGATGGCTGTTTGCACAAGCTTCACAGCAGTAAGGCTTACCATCTTTCATAATGGCATCTTCAATGGAAACAACGCACAGGCAAGAACCACAGGCGCATTTGACTTGGCTTACGGTTGCCATAGCTTTACCTTCTCCTTTATTTCATGAAATCATTGATAATTGGCAAAGATGGCGATCGCTATCTTTGCTCAATCAAAATAACATATCAGTGAGAGCTGATATGTATCTATAGTAAAACTTTTTGAGACATTTGAATGATAGCTAAAACAAAAATTACCAAAACTCAAGCAACTGATCTGAAAGTCAAACTGTTTCGGGGATTTTCTGATCACTCGCGTATGTCTATTCTGAATGCATTGCGTTCTGGGCCGCTGACTGTTAACGAGATTGTTGAGGTTACAGGACTAAGCCAGTCTAATGTATCTAATCACCTTGGGTGTTTGCGCTGTTGTGATTTGGTTGTCCGTCAACAGCAAGGGCGTTTTGTATACTATCGACTCAGTGATGAACGCATAGCACAACTTTTGGATCTCGCAGATGAATTACTGGCTAATGTGGCTCTAGGTGTAAATAAATGCAACAGTTACGATTAAAGGCATACTTATTTTTAGGAAAACTTATTCTTTGAAATTAGCTGAATTTGATTACTACTGTAGCTATGGTTAAACTAACTTCCTACTTTTCAAGCGTCAATTAGTTTAGTTGCTATATAACCATATGATGATTCTTTTAAATCACTTGTGAAAAATAATTTATTTTATAGTTATATAGTAATCAATATAGTTCTACTAAATTTTCATAAGTTAAATATAATTGCCACTAATATAGTAAAAAACATTACTTATCAATTCCAGTTAATTTGCTTTACTAAAATTCAAATAACCAGTTTTTATACCATTTTAAATTTGAGACTTTTGATTGTAAAAAAGCTTAATATATAGGCTTTCCAGACTATTTACAGATTAAAATTATTTTTAAATTTGTATTAATTTGATACCCCAATTATACACTAAAAGTTACATTACTTTTAAGTAAAAGCACCCTTTTGATAACATATATTACTACTCTAATATTTTTGAGCAATGAAATAAGGGTTAATTTGTGATGTGTGTTTCCTATTTAGAAAGAACTCTTGTTAATATTCTTGCTTCAAATTTAAGTATTTACCTGCCTATATCCGCTACAAAAATAGGTACTTAGTAGGACTTGAATACTCAAATAAATTTACAAAATTTGCTTGCATTAAGGTAATTCTTGAAAGAAATTATACCAATGAAGAGGGCGCAAAAGTTTGCGGTCTTACTATGATTTGACGATTGCTTGGTAATTTCTTTTTTAGAAATCTCTTAACCTTTTTCTATATTTCTGACTGAAGCAACAAGCTTTTATCGAGAAAAGTAAAATATTATGTTACTTCCAATGCCAACACAATTACAGCAGTTGCGTGGAAAGTGTGATCATGCTCAAGCAGACAATCCAAACAATCAATGCATCCATCAGTTAATCGAACTGCAAGCAGAAATCTCACCAGATCGCATTGCTGTTATTTTTGCAGACGCGCAGAATACAACTTCTTGTAGAGTGGAGCAACAAATCACCTATCAGGAGGTGAACAGTCGAGCTAATCAACTAGCTCACTACTTGCAAAGCTTGCATGTGAAACCTGATATATTGGTTGGGATTTGCATGAAGCGATCGCCCTTATTGGTGATTGGATTGCTAGCCATCCTCAAAGCTGGTGGATCATATATACCTCTCGATCCTGCTTATCCCCAAGAGCGCTTGGCTTTGATGCTAGAAGATTCCCAATTGCCAATACTACTGACTGAACAAAGTCAGCTGGAATATTTACCAGTTCATCAGGCTCAGGTAGTGTGTCTGGATACTGATTGGGAAAAAATTGCTCAGTACTGCGAAGATAACCCAACGAGCCAAGTTATTGCCGACGATTTAGCGTATACCATTTACACATCGGGTTCAACAGGTAAACCAAAAGGAGTACAAATTCTTCATCGAGGAGTTGTGAATTTTCTCAAATCTATGAGAGAAGTTCCTGGACTCAGCCATGAAGATACCTTAGTTGCTGTCACCACGATCTCTTTTGACATTGCTGTTTTGGAACTCTACTTACCATTGATAGTTGGTGCTTGCGTCGTACTGGTAAGTAAAGAAGTAACCTCAAATGCAGAACTGTTATTACAGGTTTTGGAGCAATCTAACGCCACAGTTATGCAAGCAACACCTGCTACTTGGCGAATGCTCTTAGCCGCAGGTTGGGAAGGTAATCCAAAATTAAAAATCCTCTGCGGTGGTGAAGCTATGTCTCGTGATTTAGCTAATCAGCTGCTTCAAAGAAGTGCTTCCGTGTGGAATATGTATGGTCCCACCGAGACTACAGTCTGGTCAGCAGTATATCAGGTAGAGCCTGGAAACACTCCTGTTCCTATTGGTCAAGCGATCGCTAATACGCAAATATATCTAGCAGAACCACATCAGAATTTTCACAACGGCTCAATCAAGTTGGTTCCAGCAGGCGAACCAGGAGAGTTACTCATCGGAGGAGCAGGTTTAGCACGAGGTTATCTGAATCGCCCGGAACTCACACAAACAAAATTTATTCCTGATCTTTTTAGCGAAGATCCAGAAGCTCGTTTGTATCGCACTGGAGATTTAGCACGTTATCGCAGTGATGGCAACATTGAGTACATTGGACGGATAGATCATCAAGTCAAAGTTCGTGGCTACCGCATCGAACTAGGAGAAATTGAGGCTGTTCTATGCCAACATCCTCTTGTGAGAGAAACTGTAGTAATTGTGCGAGAAGATGTTCCTGGACACAAACGCTTAGTCGCTTACATAGTTCCAGAATGTGGAATGCAAAAATTGCTGGAACAAAACATAGATATTTTGCAACTACGCACTTTTTTAAGCAAGCAGCTACCTGAATATATGGTTCCTGCTGCCTTTGTAGCAATTGCAACTCTGCCTCTGACACCGAATGGCAAGGTAGATCGTCGGGCGCTACCAGCTATTTTTAAACAAAAAAGACCTGATATAGAAACAAAGTTTGTTGCTCCCCGCACCCCACTAGAAGAAAAATTAGCTCAGATGTGGATAGAGATTTTGGGCATTGAGCAAGTGGGTGTGCATGATGACTTTTTTGAACTGGGGGGAAATTCTCTACTTTGCACTCAGTTGTTGTCTCAAATTCGCACAGAATTACAACTAAAATTGCCTTTACTGTCTTTGTTTGAAGTGCCAACCATAGCTGGAATTACTGTGGCGATCGCCAATGCTGAGAATATCACCTCTACCTGCACACCTAAGACTGTGAGTATTGCAGATTTACAGGTAGATGCAGTTCTAGATCCCACTATTACACCCGCAGTTCCTTTCATGAAGTCTCACCAGGAACCCCAGCGTATATTTCTCACTGGAGCCACTGGTTTTGTGGGTGCTTTTTTACTACACGAACTTCTCCAAAAAACTCAAGCTAGTATTTATTGTCTAGTGCGAGCTACTAGCCTTGAACAAGCAAAGCAAAAACTCTACCGAAACCTCAAACAGTATTTACTTGCAGATCAAAATCTAGACACCAGAGTTATTCCAGTAGTTGGAGATTTATCTCAACCCTTGTTAGGACTTTCCCAGCAGGAATTCCATGAGTTAGCCAACTCGATTGACCTGATTTATCACAATGGAGCTTTTGTTAATTTAATTTATCCTTATCCTGCTTTGCGGGCAGCCAATGTACATGGAACCAAAGAAATCCTCAAATTAGCAAGTCAGATCAAAGTTAAACCCGTTCATTTCATCTCTACTCTTGATGTCTTCCAATCTCCTTACTATGCTGGGATGCAAGAGATTTTAGAAACAGATGATCTTCTTGATCCAAAAGGGCTTTCTGATGGTTATGCCCAAAGTAAATGGGTTGCTGAGAAATTGGTGAAGACAGCCATTGCTAGAGGTATTCCAGCCTGCATCTATAGGCTAGGCACGATTATCGGACATAGCCAGACTGGTGCTTCTCAAAGCAATGATTTAATAGCCAGACTTGTCAAAGGTTTAATTCAGCTAGGCTATGCACCTGAATTAGATGTGCAGATGAGCCTTACTCCTGTAGATTACGTCAGCCAAGCCATTATCCATCTGTCTCAACAAGAAGCATCTTGGGGCAAAGTGTTTCACTTAGTTACTCCTGATGCTTTACCCTTCTATGAGTTTGTCAATCAAATCCAAGCATGTGGTTACTCTCTTCAGTGGACAGACTATCAACACTGGCAAGCACGGTTACTGAATCTTGCCACCAAGCAAGAAAATCCTCTGAGTCCTGTATTGTTTTTGTTTACGGATTCGGATTCTGGCAATCAAGCAAGCTATTTAGAGACAGCTGCTTTGGTATCCCAGGCCTTTGACTGCCGAAATACATTAGCTGGATTAGCTGGAACCAACATAGTCTGTCCAGCTGTTGATTCCAAATTGCTCCATACCTACTTTTCTTACTTGATCCACAGATGAATATTAATAAGTCCTGAAGAACCATAAAGGCTTTAGGCGTTTAACTCAGTTGGACTCAGTTTGAAAAATAACTGGGGTCATTTTTGATGCGTAGTTTTTAGTTAGCGAGTGGCACTCGCTAACTATCTTCATTTTTGTCCAAAGTCCAAGCGCTTAATAACTTGATTGAAGATTTACTTAAAAATTCTTATTTTCTAAGTTCAATACTTAGGTTGAGTAAAAAGCTACTTTATGGAAAAATAAGACATATATTTTCCAATATATTTATACCAGCTTGCGGTTAGTAAATGCCAGAATGACTAAATTAAATATACAACAAGTATAATTTGTGATTCTGAGTGAAGTAGAACGGTATCATACATCAATCTGCGTGTTAATAACATTGCTAATGTTCAATTAAAAATTTAGGCGTGCATCTAACCACATGTATTAAATATTTAAAGATGAATACAACACTCTTGCTCGTTAAGGTATTTAGATGCACAAGAAAACAAATATTATTTCTTACGAAATTGTTTCTGAAAATTATTTAAGGCGCAGGAAGTTAAAACCAGGTGCTGGTTCTTTCATGCTATGGGGATTAGGTGTAGGTGCTGTCATCTCAGGTGATTTCTATGGTTGGAACTATGGTTTAATCGCAGGTGGTTTTTGGGGTTTAACCATTGCGACTTTTTTGATGGCAATCATGTATTTATGCATGGTTTATAGTTTGGCAGAATTGTCAGTGGCGTTACCCCATGCAGGTGGTTTATACTCTTTCACTCGCAATGCTTTTGGCCCTTTTTGGGGTTATATTTGCGGTGTTTCTGTCGCTGTTGAGTATGTATTTGCTACTGCTGCACTTGTCTACAGCATGAGTAATTATCTCAAGCCTTTGATTAACAACTTATTTCCCCTGCCAAGTTACTTGATTTGGATAATTCTCTATGCTATTTTCATGGCGATTTGCATTCAGAGTATGGAACTGAGCCTGTATGTGAGTTTTTGGCTCACTCTGACAGCAATTATGGTGTTGGGCATATTTTATGTGAGTATGCTGGCAGCGAATTTTTTTAAGCTAGAACTGCTCTTCAATGTTCCTGCTGATTACGGACAATCTGCAACATGGCTACCTAAAGGTTGGCAAGGTGTTTTTGCGGCAATACCCTATGCAATCTGGTTCTATCTAGCAATAGAAATACTGCCACTAGCGAGCGAAGAAACCTCGGACATATCTAAAAATATGCCCAGAGGGTTAATATCAGCAATGTTTACCCTGATTGTTCTTTCAGTTTTAACTTTGGTACTGAACTCTGGTGTAGGGGGTGGTGCTTTTGCAATTGGTCAATCTAATATACCGTTGTCAGAAGGCTTAGAAGCTTACTTTGGTAAGGGTGCTACTAGCAATTTTATCACTGCGATCGCACTCACTCTTGGCTTGGGAGCTAGCTTACCAACTCAAATATACGGTTATGGGCGTATAATTTTCTCGCTTTCTCGTGCTGGATATTTACCGCGCCAGATTTCTGTGACTAGCAAGAATAAGACACCTTACCGGGCATTATTTCTAGGTACAGCAGTTGGACTGATATGTGTCATGCTTGTTGATATAGGTAGTAATCAAGTGGATGCATTGATTTTGAATATGGCTGTTCTTGCAGCATTGATATCTTATATTCTGGTCATGCTCAGTTACATCAAGCTCAAATTCAGTCGCCCTGAATTACCGAGACCCTACGAAAGTCCACTAGGTATTGCAGGAGCTATAATTGGGACAATCCTAGCTATTTTTGCTCTCATAGCCTGTTTATCTGTACCTGCTTACCAAGTTGGTATTTGGGGCGTTGTAATTGTTATGGTTTTAGCAACTCTCTACTTTTTATCTAGGAAAAACCGATTAGTTGTTCAGGCGCCAGAAGAAGCAGCAGCATTGAAAAAATAGGGAAGAAATTGGGGATTGGGGATTATACAATCTGTGCATCGCCTTGCACGGTGGTCGATTTTTCATACCTTGTTGTGGGCGTCATCACCCTTGGGTGTTTAACTGTGTGTTGGTTGATTTGTTATTGAATACACACAATGAATCTTTTACCTACTGCTAGGAGGAAACTAGAACAATGCAGTAGAACCAGCAAGATTCAATTGTCAAGGTACAGATTTCTGTTAAGCAGTGTAGAGTTTTTAATGTAGTTTATTACGTATCCCCTCCGCGTTTTTAACTTTACCACGCGATCGCAGTCAATTAGCACATTAAGTTTTATATAAAATTGTATTAAATAATACTTTAAACCTTGTAAATGATAATACTAATATATAAAGTAAACTAGCTCAATATCTGCCAAAATCAATGAAAATTTGGAGTGAGTGAAGACTAAAGGTATTGTTGGCTGTTGTTTACAAATAAGCATATATACTTATGGGAGTGTAAAATTTATCGAAAATTTATTTAGGGATGATGCTTAAGTGGTAGCACCAACAAGAGTAAGCTTGAGCTTGTAATCTCAACCACTATGCATTGCGCCTACAGTTACACAATGTTTACTTAAGAGTAACTGGTTTAATCCAGTCTTTACATTTTTTTCGCTTTTTGCCGGAGAATGTTTGTTAATCTCAGTATTAGTAAGTAAAATAACTCCTACTTACTAATTTAACGGTGATTTTATTATCAAATAAATAAAGCTAATCAATTTAAATTTAGCTATCAACAGAATCACAAAACTTGTATATCTCAATACAAAAAATTAAATTTTATTGTTTAAACCCTCTGATAAATATAGCTTAGACCCATCTAATTGAGCAACAAGTAAAATCAAAATGAGCACAAGTCCTCTAAGTAGCTACAGATTTTTTCAAAAACTACATCCTCTGTCTTTATTAGCACAATTAACTAGTAGGCGTGCCACAGGATGTTTACGAGTATTTACAGATAAAAACTCTTGGACAATTTATTTAGAAGAAGGAAAACTTACTTATGCCTCCTCTTCAGATAAATTGTTTGAGCGGTTAGACCATCAATTGCGACGTTTGAGCCAACAAATTCCAAATTTATTAGGTGCAAATCGTGTGCAAATGCGATTGATGTTTGACACCAAGAACGACAATCAATCGATGCCACATGCAGATTACCAGGCTATTTGCTGGTTAGTGAATCAAGACTACATTACTCCTCCGCAAGCGGCTATTTTAATAGACGAATTAGCCAAAGAAGTGCTGGAATCATTCTTGACCTTAAAACAAGGTAGCTATGAGTTTTACCGGGAAACTCCTTTAGATGATCTGCCAAAGTTTTGCCGATTAGATTTACGATTATTAGTAGAACACTGTCAAAAGCAGTTACGAAATAAGCAAGAACAGTATTCAACAGTTAATGCTGAGGAAAATTCTCAAACTTTGTTGAAAACACCATCTCAAAGGAGGGTGCAACCTCAAGCTCAACCGGAGCAACAAATAACAACAGATACTCATAATTTTGAGAATTCAGATAATATCCTTCATAGCCAGATTCCCTTGCAACCTGCGAATCGGAGCTTATATACAGTCGCTTGTATTGATGATAGTCCAACAGTTTTAAATTCTATCAGGAATTTTTTAGATGAAAACACCTTTTCAGTTGTAATGATTAACGACCCAGTCAAAGCTTTAATGCAAATTCTCCGCAGCAAACCCGATCTAATTTTACTAGATGTGGAAATGCCAAATCTAGACGGCTACGAACTATGTTCGTTGTTGCGTAGGCATTCAGCTTTTAGAAATACACCTATAATCATGGTGACGGGCAGAACAGGATTTATAGACCGAGCCAAGGCAAAAATGGTCAGATCATCAGGCTATTTAACTAAGCCATTTACACAATCTGACCTGTTAAAGATGGTGTTTAAACATCTTGATTAATTGTGTTTGATCACAATGAAATTGACAACTCTATTTAGTAAAACTTTGGTTGTTTAGGAGATACAGGAGTGAGTCTAACTTTGCTTGGGACTATTTTAATTGTGGAAGATTCTCCCAGTGAATTGGAACTAATGAGCCACTACCTTAGAGAAAGTGGTTACAACGTGATTAAAACAAGTAGCGCAAAAGAAGGATTAGAACAAGCTATTTCACAACAACCAGATGTCATTGTCACGGATGTTGTGATGCCAGGAATGAGTGGTTTTGAATTGTGCCGTTCTCTCAAAAAAAATCCCGTTACTCAAAAAGTACCAATTGTAATTTGTAGTTCTAAAAATCAAGAAATAGATAGATTGTGGGCAATGAGGCAAGGTGCTGATGCCTATTTAACTAAACCTTATACCCGCGAACAACTGTTGCGTGCAATTAAATCAGTGGCGATTTGAATAATCATGAAAAATTCAAAAATGATACTCGCTGCAAAATCAATTGATCCTAGCTTTGGAGATGGCTATCTCCGATTTCAACTCAATAAACAAGCCCATGCAGTTTTGCCGATGAAGTATACGCAAGAGGCAATTGTTGCACCTGTGGAGGCCGTAACCTCCATGCCCAACATGCCCTCCTGTATACTCGGATTGATGAATTGGCGCAGTCATATAGTTTGGGTAGTTGATTTGCCAAGGATGTTCAATTTAGAATCCTTAGACTATAGATTTCGTCAGTTCAATATCGTGATGATTCGGGTGGAATCACTGCTTCTAGGCTTAGTTGTCCAAGAAATCAAAGGTACAACTAAATTCATGCCAGATGAAATTCGCTCTCCTGTTGGACAAGTCGCCTCTAGTTTAGTTCCGTATTTGCGTGGATGCGTTGTGCAACAGAAAGAAGTATTGCTGGTGTTAGATGCACAAGCGATTGTCCAATCTTCTATTTTGCATGGTAACTAGGGTGTACTACTATAACTACGGTATTTTTAGGGTTATTCTCCACCTATTCTGGGAAACTATTTTATGTTTAATAAAACGGACGCGACTAAGAGTAGTGATGTTGAAAATCGAAAATCAACGATTACTTCTCAAAAACTCACAAATAGTGTAGTGCAACTACCTACATTGACTAACCACGGGCAAACAGACACAGATTCTCGCTTGAATCGGATATTGGCTAATTTTAAGCGGCTGAGTTTGGGTACAAAAGCCACAGTACTGGCGATCGCCATTGGTACACTCCCAGTATTGGGGATTGGAGTGCTGGCATATCAAATTTCTAAGCAATCAATCGAACGTAAAGTTTCTCAATTACAACAATCTCAAACTGAAGACTTGGGAGACAAAATAAACCGTTTCCTGATTGAGCGATATGGAGATATTCAGTTTATATCTAATTTGCCAATCCTGATTAATTCCCAAACTAGAGCGAACACTTCCCCTTCCGAAAAACAAGCAATACTGGACAAAATTATCGAGTCCAAAATCATAGATGGAACTACTATCTATGAAAGCATAGCCGTCTATGACTTAAACGGTAATTTGATTGCCCAATCACAAGCAAAATCTATTCCTAATGTCAAAGATCGCACATTCTTTAAGAATGTACAACAAAGCGATCGCCCATATATCAGTCAACCAGAACTATCACCAACTACAAATAAAGTAAGTATTTTTATTGCTGCACCTGTTAAAGAAAATGGCACAGGCAATACAATTGCCATAGTTAGAGTACGTATGCCGATCAAACCGTTGGAAGAGTTGGCAAAAAGTTATACAAAAACAGTGGAGGAATATCTCTTTCTTGATAACTCTGGCAAGATTTTCATCGCCTCAGAACCAGACCACGTAAATAGCAACATCAAAATAGATTACCCAGACGTATATAAATCACTACAAAAATCTAAAGAAAAAACTGTAGTTGGATTAGATCCGGTGCATGGCGATCGCCAGCAGTTGTTAAGCTACGTACCCATTAAACCCCTTAAAGGTTTGCCAGATTTAAAATGGGAAATACTGCTAGCAACTAATACATCAACAGCATTTGCTGCTCAACAAGAATTATTATTGACTTTCGCTATTGGTACGGGACTAACAGCAATCATCGTCGCCGCGATCGCAGCCTGGATAGCTAAACGTGCAACAGAGCCAATTTTGCAAGCAACGGCAACAGTAGAAAAACTGGGTCGGGGCGAACTCAACACCCGTCTGTATGTCCAAGGAGAAGACGAACTCGGAGTCTTGGTTGCGAACATTAACCAAATGGCATCACAACTAGAAGCTTCAATCAAAGAGCAAGAACAAGATGCAGAGCGGTCTAAATTACTTGCAGATATTACCTTAAGGTTACGCAGAAGCCTGCAAGAAGAAGACATTTACAAAACAACAGTCAGAGAAGTTCGGCAAGCACTCAAAACAGACAGAGTAATTGTTTATAAATTTAATTCCGAAACATGGGATGGCGATGTCGTCGCCGAAGCAGTCAGTACTAGTTTTCCGAAAATGTTAGGAGTACAAATAGATGACCCTTGTTTTCGAGAACGCCATGTCAATGCTTACAAAGATGGTCGGGTGCGGGCGATCGCAAATATCTATCAAGACCCCCATCTGAGTAATGCTGAATGTTACATCAGAATGCTGGAAAGATTTGCCGTCAAAGCAAATTTGATCGCACCAATTGTGCATCAAGAAGAACTAGTAGCCTTATTGATTGCCCATCACTGCGATAGCCCCCGGATTTGGCAACAAGCGGAAATTGATTTATTTAAACAGCTAGCAACTCAAGTCGGCTACGCGATCGAACAAGCCAAGTTACTACAAGAGCTAGAAAGCGCGAAAATCATCGCCGAAAAATCTACTGTAGATGAACGGCAACAAAAAGAAGCTCTGCAAATGCAGCTGTTGGAATTACTCAGCAACGTAGAGGGTGCAGCTAGCGGCGACTTGACAGTACGTGCTGATGTGACTGCTGGTGAAATAGGTACTGTTGCTGACTTTTTCAACTCTATTGTCGAAAGCTTACGAGATATCGTGACCCAGGTCAAAATCGCTGCTAACCAAGTAAATCAGGCGATTGACACAAACTCCGGCGCAATTCACCAACTGGCAGAAGAAGCATTAGCACAAGCCGCCGAAATTGACAATACCCTGAGTGCAGTTGATCAAATGACAGCATCTATTCGAGCCGTAGCAGACAGCGCCCAGCAAGCTGCTACGGTTGCTCAAAATGCTTCAGCTACTGCTGCGAAAAGTGGTCAAGCAATGGATATGACAGTACAGAATATTCTCCACCTCCGAGAAACTGTGGGCGAAACCGCCAAAAAAGTCAAACGCTTGGGAGAATCGACACAACAGATTTCCCGCGTCGTCGCATTGATTAACCAGATTTCCATGCAAACCAACTTGCTAGCGATCAACGCTGGGATTGAAGCAGCAAGAGCAGGTGAAGAAGGGCAAGGATTTGCTGTTGTTGCCGAAGAAGTCGGAGAACTCGCAGCGCGTTCAGCCGCCGCAACTAAAGAAATTGAACAAATCGTTGAGAACATCCAACGAGAAACCAGTGAAGTAGTGCAAGCAATGGAAGTAGGAACCGCTCAAGTAGTGGAAGGTACACGCATTGTTGAAGAAGCAAAAGGCAGTCTCGGTCAAATTTTGGAAGTTTCACGGCAAATTGATGCTCTAGTGCAGTCAATTTCTACCACTACAGCTTCTGGAGTGGAAACATCACAAGTAGTCAGCGAATTGATGAAACAAATCGCGATCATTTCCAAACGCACCAGCGATTCTTCCTTACAAGTCTCTGAATCTCTGCAACAGACTGTGAAGATTTCTCAACAATTACAAGAAAGTGTGGGTACGTTCAAGGTCAATTAATTATTGGTCATTAGTCATTTGTCCTTGGTTATTTGCCTATGAGAAATGACTAATGACTAATAACTAATGATAAATGACTAATGATAAATGACTATTGACTCTTGACCAAGGACAAAAACTATGTCACAGGACAAAGAATTAGAAATTCAGATGCAGTTTCTGGAGGAAGCAACAGATTATCTGAATACACTAGAAGGAATATTACTCGAAATTGAGACTAATCACCGCATAGCTCCAGACAAAATCAATGCTGCCCTGCGAGCTGCTCATTCCATTAAAGGTGGTGCAGGAATGATGGGATTTCGCTCCCTTTCAGATTTAGCCCACCGTTTAGAAGATTCTTTTAAAGTATTAAAAACTCGTAAAAATTCTTTAGAAATTGATACAGAATTACAAAGTTTATTACTATCTGGAGTTGATTGGCTGCGTCAGATAGTCGATTTGCATTCAGAAGGAAATACTATTGATGAACAATGGTTAAGTACTTTTTGTTACCCTGTTTTTGAAGAACTACATCAACTTTTAGGCGATCCGACTCCAGAAGACGCTACCACTATCCTCTCACCGGAAGATGATGGGCAAAATATTATACCATTACTCTTTGAAAGCGAGGTAGAGGGATGCTTACAACGCTTAGAGGCTTTCTTGGAAGAGAATCAACAAGCCTGTCTCAAAGAAGAAGTTGCGATCATGGCAGCGGAGTTAGGTGGCTTGGGGGAAATGCTCCAGTTAGAAGCATTTACGCAGTTGTGCGAATCAATCGCTCATCATGTCGATCATGCTCAATCGGAGGAAATGGAAGAAATTGCCCGTGCTTCCTTGACAGCATGGCGGCGATCGCAAGCATTAGTACTCACGAATCAACTCGATAGTTTACCCACAGAGCTTGATTTAGAACAAACTTTCATTCAACTCTCACCCCATCCATCACTAACACCAGAAATAACTCCACAGTTGCAAACAATAGCAAGCACCGTAGAAGATGAGATTCTCCAAGCAGAAGTTACCGCAGAAAATTGGCTGGATGACGAAATTATTGCCGCAGACTTTGAAGCCTTAGAAGCAGCTTTTGCTGATGATAGTAACTCTTTTGCTGATGAACTAAGTGAGCCTAATCTGATCACTGCGAAAGAAATTCCCGTTACAGATTATAAATTTGTTGAACCAAAACGGGAGCCAGTAGGTGTAAATAAAGAACGTGAAACTCAAGAAAATACCGTCCGAGTACCTAGCAAGCAGCTCGAACAAATTAATGACTTGTTCGGAGAATTAATTATTCAACGCAATGGGCTAAACTTACAGCTAGAAAGACTACGTAAACTAATTCGCAGTCTTAGTCAGCGCGTCCAAAGTCTGGAAAGAGAAAATCAAGAACTACGGACAGCCTATGATCGAATCGCTACCCAAGCTGTGATTTCAGCCGAAGTATCATCATTGCCATTGCTGGGAAATGGTGGCGATCGCTTTGCATTTGACTACACCTACCAGACACAAGACATAGAAAGCAGGTTTGATTCCCTAGAAATGGATCGTTACAACGAATTAAACCTGCTGTCACAAGAAGTTATGGAAACGATCGTCCAGGTGCAAGAAGTCACAGCTGACATCCAACTCAGTGTAGACGATACCGACCAAATCTCCAGAAAGCTCAACAAAACTTCCAAGCAGTTACAGCGAAAGCTTACACAAGTCAGAATGCGACCTCTATCTGATATAGTTGATCGCTTCCCCAGAGCTTTGCGTGATTTATCTGTGGAGTTTGGCAAAAATGTCCAGTTAAAAATAGAAGGCGCTAACACCTTAATTGAACGCAGCATCTTAGAGGCTTTGAATGAGCCATTAATGCACCTGATGCGAAATGCGTTTGACCACGGTATTGAAGACCCTGCCACACGTCGCGCTTGTGGTAAAGCAGAACAAGGAACGATTGAAATTAAAGCCACCCATCAAGGTAATCGCACCATAATCACCATGAGAGATGATGGTCGTGGCATTTCCTTAGAGGGAATTCGCACCCGTGCCTTAGCTATGGGCTTAGATGCAACTCTGTTAGCTCAAGCCAGCGATGAAGAACTATTATCCTTGATTTTTGAACCAGGGTTTACTACTAAAGACCAAGTCACAACACTGTCCGGTCGTGGTGTAGGTATGGATGTGGTTCGCAACAACCTGAAACACGTACGTGGAGACGTCAAAGTTGATACTATGCCGGGAGTGGGAACTACCTTTACTTTATCTGTGCCATTTACTCTTTCTGTGGCCCGTGTACTGTTAGTAGAAAGTAACCGTATGCTATTGGCATTCCCCACAGATGCAGTCTCGGAAATTTTCCTCCTGCAAAATGAGCATGTTTTCCCAATGGCAAATAGCGAAATGATCAACTGGCAAGGAACCATGTTACCGTTGATTCGCCTCAGCCGCTACTTAGAATTTAATTGCTACCGCTATGACAATCCAAACCTGGAAACACCTCCAGCAATCAATGCTGCTAGCATATTAATTATTGAAGGCAACAATCAACCAATCGCACTGCAAATCGACCGTTGCTGGGGTGAACAAGAAGTTGCGATTCGCCGTGTTGAAGGAAATATCCCTCTACCTGCTGGCTTTAGCAACTGTACAATTCTTGGTGATGGTCGAGTCGTGGCTTTAGTCAATGTCAGCGAGTTACTATATTGGATTGCTGCTAATGACCGTACACCCAGAACCAATCAACTACCATCAGCAAGGTTGAAGACTATATTCCTGACTCCATCTGAGGAAAAAAACCCAGACTCATTAAAAGACCAAAAAGGGACTATCTTAATTGTTGATGATTCGATTAACGTCCGGCGCTTTTTGGCCTTAACTTTAGAAAAAGGAGGATTCTTAGTAGAACAAGCCAAAGATGGTCAAGATGCTTTAGAAAAGTTACAAAGTGGCTTAAAAGTTCAGGCTGTAATTTGTGATATTGAAATGCCACGGGTTGATGGTTATGGCTTTTTAGGTCGGGTTAAATCAAACAATGAATTTAAGAATATACCAATTGCCATGCTTACCTCTCGTAGTAGTGACAAGCATCGACAGCTAGCAATGCAATTAGGTGCGAAAGCTTATTTCTCAAAACCTTACAATGAACAAGAATTATTGAGAACACTGGAAGAATTAATTTTTCCTTTAGCAGGAGCAAATAAAAACTAAATTCAGTTCGTGCGAATTAAGTATAATTCCACGCTACAACTGAATTGATAGGTAGAAAAAACTTTAATATCTCCATCTTTACATTAGGCTGCATGAGGATACTACATCTTACCTCTTCATGCAGCCTTTTAAATATGTTGGTTGTTGATTGTTAATTGTTAAAAACCAATGACAAATGACCAATAATTCTGAGCAGGGTAAAGAGCAAGCAGATTTATCTGTGGAGCAAATCCAAAATCCATAGACGCCCTACCCTAACGGGACTATGGGCCAATACGGTTCAGTTAAGAAGAAATGTAGGTTGGGTTGCAATACGGTTCGGATAAGACAAATCGATTGACGTTTAAATCCTGTAGAGACGCGATTTATCGCGTCTCCACAACCCCAAAATCATGACGAAAAATTCTTAACCGAACCGTATTGGGTTGGGTTGAGTGCAAGCGAAACCCAACAAAGCCTTGATAATGTTGGGTTACGTTCCTCAAACGCCAGGTGCTACAACTCTTGGGACCCCCGCAACGCACTGGCTCCCCAACCTACGCTAGTTTTAGTTTTTAGCCTTAACTGAACCGTATTGGACTATGGGCGGCTACTTCTGCAAGTAGACAGGGAGTGTCTACCCGTAGGGTAATCCAAAATCTAAAATCGGATGACCAATCAAGGCAAAATAATAGGATTTGTATAGGATCGCTCTTATTAACATTTACAACATGTTGTTATAATATTGTGTCTGCTTTATTACCAGTAATTACCTCAATAATTTTCTATGTCCAGAGGATTTTATCGGGTTTTTGTCTGTTGTCTAAATTCGAGAGAATGATATAACTTATACTCATTATTTGACAGTATCAGTATCAAATCAGACTTTTTTAGCCTGATTATTCTCTGAAGTAATAGCTATGCTACTAGCAAAAAGGGAAGTACACCGAAAAGTTTGATGTTGAGTTGTGTCCATTCAATTTTTGACTTGAGTTATTAATACAGGGAATTTACTTATGGGTTATCGATTTGATGGTGCTAATAAAAATAAAAATTCCAGTTTGGCATATCCCCTATTACCTTCTCAGCTAATGATTGATAATTCTAGAGTTTCAGAACCACGGAAATTACATATTAAAACCTTATTTTTAAGCAATAAATATTTATTGAGATGGTTTTATAACCTAACTCTCAATCGTAAACATTTAATCGCCTTAATTAGCTGTGAATTAGTTTCTATTTTAGGTATAGCGATTGGAACAAAATTATTTATTCATCAAACTTTAGCAACTCAATTGATTGAACAAACTAAATCTGAACTCACTTTGAAAGATGTTAATTATTATGCTAAATTCAATCAAATGAGTATTGGTTTGCAGAGCCAATCGGAGCATACTGCTCTACTAACAGCAGTTAATTTACATAACTCTGGTAAAAGCTTAGATCAAAAATGGCAATCAGTTATTAAACAAATTCTGAAAAACAAAACTCAGACTTTAAAAGTAGAGTATGCAACTTTAGTTGGTAAAGATTTAAAAATAATTGCTAACGCTAATGCTGAACGTCAGGGAGAATATTTTAACCCGAGTAATTTAGTAAAAGAGGTTTTACTAAATTCTCAATCAATCAAAGCTACTAGAATTATCACTTGGTCTGAAGTCAGTCGAGAGGCTGTTACTTTACCAAATAATTTGGGTAAAAAAGATACTTTAATTCGTTATTTAGTAACGCCCATAAAAGACCTTAAAACAAAATCAGTGATCGGTGCTTTAGTAATTGGTAATGTTGTAAATGAGCAAAATGCGATCGCAAAAGAAATTCCAGGATTGTCAGGAAGCTATAGCGCGCTTTATTTACATCAAGCAAATGGAGAATTCACTCTTATAGATTCCCTATTACAAGAAAAAACAAATAATTTAAATCAAATTAAATCACAGATAGAATTACCTCTAGAAAGTAGGTCTATCTTAGCTGAAGCAGTTGCAGCCAAAACAGGACAAATAGTTACCAAACGTGTTGTTTTGGGAAATCAGCCTTACATTATAGCAGCCAAGGCTTTGCCTAACACAATTATTGGAGATATTGAAACAGCAGATGGGTCTCAAGTTGTTGATAACACACCACCCTTAGCGATTTTATTGCAGGGAACTCCTGAGAAATCTATTAATAACGTATTAACACAAAGTTGGTTATTACAAACTACATTAGTTTTGTTAGCTTTCTCGTTAATTGCTATTTGGACATTCATCTTAAGACGTTCAATCATCAAACCAGTTTATCATTTGCAGCAAGCCACCGAAAAATTTGCCGCAGGCGATCGCAATGTCCGTACTCAAGTTTTCGCAAATGATGAAATTGGTCAACTGGCTGTCAGTTTCAATAAAATGGCAGACTCGATCACAAAAGAGTTTCGTCGTCAAGAAAACGATGCAAAATTCATAGAGCAACTCAATCACATCACTATCAACATACGAGAAGTACTCAGCAGTGAAAAAATTATCAAAACCGCAGTATCAGATATACGAGATGCTCTTGCTTGCGATCGCGTACTCTTTTATAGTTTAGATGACCATTGGCAAGGCAAAATAATTGCTAAATCAGTTGATTATTCTTGGTTAACTGATTCAGAAGAAAATCTTTCTAACCCCTATTTTGGAGAAGAATATTCTGATGAGTTAGCAATAGGTACTGTAAAAACAGTCCATGATATTTACGACAATGATTTTAGTCATTCATACCTGCACCAATTAGAAAGCCAAGCAGTCAAAGCATATTTGTTAACACCTGTTTTTATTAATAGAAAACTATATGGTTTGTTAGTAATTCATCAGTGTTCTCATAAACGTTATTGGCGAGATATAGAAATTTACTTATTTAAACAAATTGCTGTTCAAATTGGTTATGCTCTAGAACAAGCAGAACTGACTCAACAAATAGAACAAGTTCGCCAAACTACCAAAACATCTTCTTGCGAGGAACAGCAACATAAACAAGCTTTACAAAATCAAGTTTTAGAATTACTAGATGATGTTGAAGGTGTAGTTCGAGGTGACTTAACAGTACGTGCTGATGTCAATGAAGGCGAAATCGGAACTGTTGCGGACTTTTTCAACTCCATTGTTGAAAGTCTACGGGATATCATCATCAAAGTAAAAGTATCAATTGTGCAATTAGACGAGGCGATTGGTAGCAACGAAACAACAATCAGCCATCTTACACAACAAGCACTAGGACAAACTACCGAAATTAGCCGCATTTTGGATGCTGTTGAACAAATGACTGTTGCTATGCAAGCAGTAGCGTCTAGCACTCAGCAAGCTGTACAAGTTGCTAACACCGTTGCTAATACCGCCACCGAAACAGGAGAAGCAATGGATACAACAGTGGAAAATATCTTAACTTTGCGTGAAATTGTCGGCAAAACTGCTAAGAAAGTCAAACATTTGGGACAATCTACACAAGAAATTTCGCGTGTAGTGTCATTAATTAACGAAATTTCCATGCAAACCAACTTGTTAGCGATCAACGCAGGTATTGAAGCAGCGCGAATGGGTGAAGAAAGTCAAGGTTTTGTTGTTGTGGTCGAAGAAGTTAGCGAACTAGCAGCACGATCAGCACAAGCAACCAAAGAAGTAGCAGAAATTGTTGAAAACATCCAACAGGAAACCAACGAAGTAGTCAAAGCGATGCAAGAAGGAGTGACTCAAGTTACGCAGGGAACACAAATTGTTGAATATGCAAAACATAGTCTGAGTCAAATCTTAGATGTTTCACGGCAAATAGACGCCTTAGTGCAGTCAATTTCTACCGCTACAATCTATGGAGTCCAAACATCACAAACAGTTAGCGAGTTAATGAAGCAAATTGTTAATACTTCAAAATCTACTAGTGAATCATCTATGCAAGTTTCTAAGTCTCTACAAAAAACAGTGAAGATTTCCCACCAGTTACAGGAAACACTAGTTGGTTTGAAGGTCAATTAACAAGGACAAGGGGGACAAGATATTTTAGATTTTAGATTTTGGATTTGAGATTGAAATCCAAAATGCTCTCCCATTTAAATTGGCGGTTACAAGGGAATTTTGCTCCCAGCTTAAAAATTGTTTTCTTGTAAATGATTATGAAGGTCTGTATTGAGGTTCTCTGAGGTGTCTTAACATCATATTATCAGCGTATGAATGATACGATCGCCTGAGTTTGCTCTGTTTACATTTCTTGAGAGACAACCTTTAAGACTAAGTCAATATTCATTTACAAGGAGAAGGTTCTGATGAGAACTCCCAGAGAGACTTTCAGCAAAGCTTTTGAAAAAGCAACGCGCCGTATCCAAAAGTCTTTTAAAAAAGCAGACACCCTCAATCTCAAGACAACTGGCTCAAGATCAGTAGAAGCGTGGTTTTTAGGTCCAAGAGCCGAAAATGCTGATTTGCTGAAAAGATTGATATTAGAAGCTATCGACTCTCAGGCTGAGTGGAGAAATAGTTATTTTCCTGAAGATCCTTGTCATATTACTGAAGAAATCAAGCGATCGCCAGATTACCAAGAAGCGATCGCTCTCATCGAAGAAGGTTATCACGACTTATTAGAAAGACTGAAGAGATCCGTTCCGTTTTTCAGTCTGCGCTATCAAGGACACATGGGCTGGGATTCTACCATTCCTTCGGTGATTGGCTACTTTGCGGGAATGTTGTACAACGCTAATAATGTGGCTTTTGAAGCTTCTACTGTCACCACAGAGTTAGAAATCCAGGTAGGTGATGATCTTTGCCGAATGCTAGGATACTACGTTCCGCCAGATGATAATGAAAATGATGAACTGCGAGCCTGGGGACATATCACTTGTGGAGGAACTGTTGCTAACATAGAGGCTATTTGGTCAACCAGAAATCTCAAATTTTATCCCATTTCTATCAAACAAGCTTTGTTACATGATCAAAATTTGGTCAAGGTAGCAGCACAGATTAAGATTAATGCCTACTCATCAGATTCTGGAACTTGGACAGAGCAACAGTTAATCAATCTCGACACTTGGCAACTGTTAAATCTCAAGGTTGATGATATCCTAGCCTTATCTACACAAATCACTGAGCAGTTAGAGAACCAAGGCGTTAACGAAAGTGAAGCCTCTACCATTTTATCTATCGCCCTATCCAAGTATTCTGTACAAGATTTAGGCATACAAGAATTTTCCAAACGTTATCTACAAGAAGTTGAATCTCCTGTCTTTTTCGTACCCGGAACCAAACATTACTCATTCCCGAAAGCAGCAGCCGTTTTAGGAATCGGAGCCTCCCACATGATAGATGTGGAAGTAGACGAACATGGCAGAATGAGACTTGAGCCTCTTGAACCTCAACCTCGTCAAGATGGCCTCAAAGGCTATAATCTCCGAGAAGATTTAGAATATTGCCTAGACAATCACATCCCTGTTTATACCGTCGTTGCAGTGATCGGAACCACCGAAGAAAGCGCCGTTGATCCTCTCAAGCAAATTCTGGAACTACGAGAAGAATTCAGCCAAAAAGGATTACAATTTACCGTTCACGCGGATGCTGCTTGGGGGGGATATTTCGCCACCCTATTACGTACCGACGCAGACTTTTATTTACCCTCTCCCAAAGATTCAGCACCCCCGATTTCTCCCTTGAGTGCTTATGTAGAGGAGCAATTTATGGCTCTTCCTCAAGCTGACTCGATCACCGTCGATCCCCATAAATCAGGTTACATCCCCTATCCAGCTGGAGCGTTGTGCTATCGCAACTCAGCGATGCGGAATTTAGTTACCTTCGTTGCTCCCTATGTTTTTCATGGAGAAGCCGAGCCAACTATTGGTATTTATGGAATTGAGGGATCTAAACCCGGTGCAGCTCCAGCAGCTGTATATTTGAGCCATCGCATCATTCGACCCACTAAAGATGGCTATGGTAGGATTTTGGGTCAAGCTCTGTTTAGTGGTGATAAACTCTATGCTCGATTGTTGTGTATGGCTAAAGAGGAAGATCCATTTATTATTGTTCCTCTGACTTTAATTCCAGATTCTATTCCGGGAAATACAGAAGCAGAAAAAATTGAATTTATTCGTCAAAGAGTTGATGGTAAAACGAATGAAGAGATTGAGCAAGATGAACAAGCAATGGCTGCACTCCAAGAACTTGGGCCTGATTTAAACATCTTGATCTACGCTTTCAACTTCAAGATTGATGGTAAACTCAATACCAGTTTAAAGAATGCGAACCTGCTCAATAAACGGTATTATGAGAACTTGAGTATTGATGAAGGGGATGATATTAACAATTACCCCATGATTGTTAGTACCACAGATTTCAACGCTGAAGCTTATGGTTCTTATTTTATTGAACACTACAAGCAGCGTTTAGGTGTGACAGGAGAACCAGATCAAGCGATTACTGTCATCCGTACCGTAGTCCAAGATCCCTGGAAAACTGAAACAGCTGAAGGTTCGTTTATTGATGTCTTGGAAGGCTTAATTCGTGAATCGATTTTGAAGGTGATTGAGGATATTAAAGACGAAATAGAGTAAGCTTATTTCTGCCAAAACTAACCTGAATTTGACTCAATACTGCACATAATAGGATTGTCTGATATTGTTTTGGCATGTAGAGACGTTGCAGTGCAACGTCTCTACAAGGTTTCTGATTATGACAATTCAGGTTTAGATTTAATAAAATCACGGACAACTTGTTCAACAGGACGAGATTGATTATCGACTTGATAATTCATTTTTTGCATCTCTTCATTGGAAATTAACCCAGATAATTGATTAATCGCCTTCCGTAAATCTGGATATTTTTTCAGAATTTCCTGATTGAATATAGGGACAGGTTCATAGGGTGGAAAATATTTTTTATCATCTGCTAGAATGACTAAATCCAAAACAGGAATCAAGCCATCTGTTGAACCACCAGCTATCAAATCTACTTTCTTTTCTTTTAAAGCTTGATACATCAAACCTAAATCCATTTGTTTAGGAGGTTTGGTAAATTTTAAGCTATAAGTCTTAACTAAACCAGAATAACCATCTTCACGTTCCAGAAATTCATAGCCGAATCCTGCTTGTATTTGAGGTGTATATTTAGCAGCTTCGGAAAGGGTTTTAATCTGCCAGCGTTTAGCATCTTCACCACGGATAATCATGGCAAAGGTGTTATTAAATCCTAAAGAAGGCATAACTTCTAATTTAAATTTTTGGTCATATTCTTGTTTGACTTTTTCATAGATAACTTGAGGATTACTAATAGGTTTATGTTTCAATATACTTGTAAAAATAGTTCCCGTATATTCTACATAACCCGCAATTTGTCCTGTTCTCACAGCTTCATGAGAAATTAAAACTCCACCTAAATTAAACCGTCTATCAACCTTGTATTTTGTATGAGATTCAATTTGTTGAGCCAGTAATTCTCCTAAAATAAATTGTTCAGTGAAATTTTTAGCTCCAATCACAATTTTTGGTGGTGTTTGCCAATAATTAAAGGCAATTAATACCAAAATAAGTGATGTTAATATACTCGAACCTATGGCAAATTTACGATTAACTTTTACCGTTTTTCCTCTTTGTTGTGTCAGTTGCTTTTCTAACCATCCCAAGATGAAATCTGCTCCTAAAGCAATGAAAGCAGCGGGTATGGCTCCTGCTAAAATTAGCTGATTATTAACTGTGGAAATCCCTCGAAAAATAAATACTCCTAAACCACCACCACCAATCGCTGCAGCAATAGTAGCAATTCCCACAGAAATTACTGTAGCGACCCTAACTCCGGCTAAAATTACAGCTAAAGCGAGGGGAATTTCTACCTGAAACAGCAATTGTCTATCCGTCATTCCCATTCCCTTTCCCGCTTCTCGAATTGCTGGATCAACGTTGGTAATACCAATATAGGTATTGCGAATCAAGGGAAGCAAAGCGTACAGAGTCAAAGCAACAATCGCAGGAGTTGAACCAATTCCTCCAATAAATGGCACAGAAATGAGAAAGCCAAAGATAGCTAAACTGGGAATAGTTTGAATAGCATTCGCTATATTGAGAATGGGTTGACTGAATTTAGGTTGGCGAGTGATGAAAATACCTAAAGGAATACCAATAGCGATCGCAATTGTCATGGCGATCGCAACTAGTACTAAGTGTTCTCCACTGCGGAGGAGAATTTCTGGAAAGTATTGATTGAAAAACTGGGTTATCTGGCTTTGCATAAATACGAATTGAATATTTCAGTATATCTATTTAACTTCTCCATTATGCAACGCCAAATTTTTAAATTCATGATTTATGGTTCGTAGTAAGGGCTTAAGTCCTGATTTTTTCAGCACTAAAGTGCTTACTACAAACCCTGAATGTTAGTTCATAAAGTTTTATTGCCAATTTCCTACTAAAACGTAGGAAGCCCAAAAATAAGGATGAGGTGGTAAAGACTTCAATTGCTTAAATAAAGGCTGACTGCGAATAGATTCCAGTTGTGATAATTGCGCTGTTCTCAAAGCAGTTAATTTTTGTACTCCTGGTTTTTTCAATTCTTGATAAAATTCACCCATGAGTTGAGCTGTGGAAGCATCACTGACAGGCCAGAGAGTTGCAAGAGTACTGCGTGCGCCAGAACGAACAGCTGTTCCTGCTAAACCTAACATCGCTCTTTCATCACCAGTAGCAGTTTCACAAGCACTTAACACTAATAATTCTAAATTATTTTCCTGCTCTTTTAATAAAGTACTCAACTCATTAATACTGATACTTTTACCATCCCCTGTAATGATAAAATTCTTTTGCGGATTAGAACTAAATAATCCGTGAGTTGCGAGGTGAACAACAGGAAAATTAGATTTTAGTTTCTTTTGAATTGTTGTAGTAGTAAATTCTTGATTGAGAAGTTTTTGCGAAGTTGGAAAAGCTTGCTTGATTTCATCTAATTCTTTTGGCACATTTACTAATGCCGGAAAAATTTCTCCTTGGATTTGAATTTGTTTACTGACACCAGCAGCTAAGACTTTGATGTTTTTTCGCTTGAGAAATTTGGTATCAATTAGTTGTAAACTTGGCACTAGAGCAATGCCATATTTCTCAATCAAATATTCTTGACCATTATATAGAGCTGCCATTGGCACTTTTTGTAATCTTCCATTGAGTACAAAAATTAAGTTGTTGATTTGCTTGGCATTTAACTGTGGTTCTAAAGGTTGAATTAACCAATTATAAAGCTGTCCGAATATTGGTAATATTGCCTGAATATTTTCTTTTAATTCTTCTGGATCTGGGTTAGAAGTCGATAGAATATTGCGAGCAGAGTTATTGACAGTGACGTTATCTAAGTAGTCATAAAGTCGATCCAGAGTGTTATTAACTTTCTCTTCACTCACAGGAATTGTGACTTGTTGTAAAGTTTTTCCTGGCAAAGAAAGAATAATTTCTAAGCGATCTGGAAAAATAATTGGGTAGATAACAGCTGCTTGAGAATCAATATCGTCTATCTGAACTGCAACATCTGTTTCTTGGGAACAGGGATCTTGAAAGAAGTTATCAAGTTCTGCTAATTGCCAAGATTCGATCACCCGACGAGCAAATTCTAAACGATTCTTGGGTTGATTTTGCTCATATTTTGACTGGTTAATATTGGGATTTGCAATTACTAAAGAACTCAATTCACTTTCACTCAGTTCTGATTTTAAGAGTAAATTCGCTAGTTCTGTATAAACTGGTTTGACCTCTTGAACAAAATTAAACTGCACATCTCGATTATTAGCATTTAAATCAGTACGTAGGGATTGGAGAGTATTATATGCTGCGGTGTAAGCTGCGATCGCTCTTTTGTTTTCTCCTTTTTCTTGTAGCAAACTACCTAATTGCGATTGCCAAAGATACGTAATTTCTCGCCCATCGCCTGTAGTATTTCGTGATTGAGATAACATTAGAGCTTGTTGAGTCAGAGCGATCGCTTCACTTAAGTTTTTTTGTTGCTGATAAACTTTCCCCAGATAGCCTACAACATAAGCCTCTGCACGTTGATCTTTTAAAGTCCGTGCTTGTTGAAGTGCTGTATCCAAAATAGATTTGGCTTTGTTTGCTTGTTCTGTATTAATCAAAGTGTCAGCAAAGTAAATCTGAGCATAAATGGTTGCATGAGATGGAGTAATAGTAGCCAAGGAAGACTCAATTTGACTTTGCAAAGTTTGTACATCCTGACTTAGTTTTAATTCCAACTCAGACAAAAAATCTTTAGCACGTGCGATTAACTTAGACTCACCAAATCTCGACCAAGAAACAATACGGCGATTTGTTTGTTCTCGCCACCAAGCTTGATTTTCTAGTAAAAGTTTGTAGTGATTCAGTTGTGCTTGAGTTTTGACAATTGCTGGAGCTGAGGTTACGGCTGCTGCTTGTGTATAGTATTGAAAAGCTTTTTGATCAGGTGCTAAGGCTGCGTCCTGAGATTTTTGGTCAATAATTGCTGTAATTTGTTCATAATCCCAGCGATCGCGAATTTGATTTCCTAAAGTCCGTTCGGTATTACCCAAACTTAACAACACAGCACTTGATTGGGGTGATTTATCTAGCGCTGTCAAACTCAATTGCAAAACTTTCTGAGACTGTTCTAACAACCCTTGTCTGCGGAAAACTTCACCAAGACTACGTAAACCAGTAGCCTGAGTGAGTGAAAGAGAATTTTGCTGTTGGGTAATATTCGTGAGAAACTTGTCTATCTGGGCTGGGTTACATGTGGGATTAGCAACAGCAAAGGCTTGGAGTAGAGTTTTACAAGCTTTAGGATACAATCCTAATTCTTGCAAAGCTTGGGATTGATTAATCAAGCTCTTTGTCACACCTTCTTTGTCGCCCATTTGCTGATAAGCTTGAGCTGCTGCTTGCCAAAGCTGAATCGCTTGATCAAAGTTGCCGATGTTATAACTTTGTTGTCCTTGCTGTGCTAGTTGTAGCGCCTGATTTGATTTAGAATTCGACCAAGCCGGAAGACTTAAAGTTGAAAGTAATCCAAATAGGGCTGAAATCAATAAGATAATTAGACGACGGTATTTTCTAATAATCATAAGCTTTTCACCTCAATCGGGTTATAGAAATCGACCACAGATGCACAGTCTTCTTAGTACAAAATTGCATAAATTCATGGCGAAAATTTAGCACCAAGACTCTGCGTCCCTCTGCGTTTTAAATCCCTACGAATTAATGCAAAGCTGTACTTAGTGTCTTAGTGTCTTGGTGTTTCAATGAAATTTATTTAAACAACATTAAAACGGTTTGTATTCCAATTGAAAATACACGCCGTTTTCTTGCCATGTTCTACCCTCTGAATTTGCAATATCGACTAAAGGAATACCCCAGTCTAAGCGGGCGGAAAAATTTTCTCCCATCTGCCAGAGTAAACCACATCCCAACCCTACCAAGGTATTCGGATCTGGACTACTTCTACCTGTGTTCCAACCGATGCCAAAATCAATAAATGGTGCAATCTGTAAAACTCCCTTTGCTTCTGGAGTTTGGAAGATAGGTATTCGTGCTTCTACGGAGGCAACAACACCATTGTCTGTCACTAAGGCATCTTGACGGTAGCCGCGTACGGTTGTGGGGCCGCCGATACTAAATTGTTCAATAGGAACTAGAGAATCGCTGGCTAGTTGTATGCTGGAACGTAACAGCAGGCTAGGAGAGATTGTTGATCTAGGTGTTGCTTGTGCCAAGCGGCGCAAATACAGCATTTGTCCCCGCCAGACTAAAAACTCACTATCCGGCTCATCATCATTAACAGTGGCATTAAAAGCATTGATACCCAGGCTAATTTCAGAATTTACAGCTAAGACGGCTTGGCTACCACGTTGTAACCATTCTTGAGTGAAGTTTAATTCCGAGATTCGGGTTTCTCCATTGTTATCTGCACCAGAGAAAACGGGAAAGTCTACTCCCAGAATAGAGGAGTTGGTTTCTCGTCTTGCAAACCCAAAACCAAGGGCCAGTTCTTGGCTGAGTTTGGGGGTTGCTTTTTGAATTACTGGTTGACGAAAGGTAAATTCATACTCGCGAGAGTCTACTTTAATATCCAAATCATCGAAAGGTGCTTCGATAATTTTGTTGTTGGTGATCCGGTAGGTGAACCCAATAGTCCCATTGCGGGGATTGACTGGGAAGTTATAACTGCCCTCAAACCTGTTGCTACCATCGGTGTTGCGATAACCAAAAGTAAATTCATCTCCTAACCCCAACAAACTAGTTTCTGAGAAGTCAATACCACGTTCAAAACTGCCGATGCTGGGGTTACGGTGGTTATTTAAAATCAGGCTGGTATTAAAAGTATCTGCGCCGACAACTGTTACTTCTAATAAATTAGTACCGGGTTTGGTGCCAGCTGTGAGTTCGGCATTTAATCTTTCAATCCGAGGATTGAGTTGTAACAATTGCAGTGATTCCTGTAGGCGATTAATGTTTAGTGGTTTATAACCAGCCACAGCAATGCGATCGCGCACATAGTTGCGACTTAACCGCCCTTTGACGATGTTGACTTTGATGTTTTCTAGGCTACCTTCTAATACTTGAATTTTAACGATCCCCGATAGGATTTCTTGACTGGGTATGTAGGCTCCAGATGTAATATACCCCTGTTGCAGATAAAGTTGAGTGATTTGATTTGCAGCTTGCAGCAGTTCCGCAAAGGTGATCGACTTACCGACAAAATTAGCTGTCGCCCGCTGTAACTCTTGTTGACTAAAAACTGTACTGCCAACAAACTCAAATTTTTGCACAACAATTGTCCCTGGTACATTCTGGATTTCGTCAGGGGTTGGTGGTGCTGTCGGTGGAACCTGGAGTGGTTTTTCTAAAGGTGGTAGAGGCTGAGGTTGGGGTTGTTCTGGTGTTGGCGTCACCGGATTGATCGGCTGTCCCCAAGCAGAAGATGTATTGAAGAGTAGGGAGAGTAAGGGGAGTAGGGTGATCGGATTGGTAGATGAAGAGAATTTGTGTCCCTGTATTTTTCTGTCTTTGCGTCCCGGTGTTCCCACCTCTTTACGTCTCAGTGAGTTCTTTCTAATTAGCATGACATGACGATGAACTTAATCCAGAACTGTAGGGGGTAGGTGTGGGGGTAGCTGCTGTCAGGATGACTGCACCTTTGGAGTTAACATACCAACCTCTGGCGATTGGTGGTAACTGTTGCGTTTGGTTGGTTTTGGTGGCGATCGCTCTACCAGAAATATTTTCTCCTTGACTAGGGTAAGATTCAAAACTCAGTAATGCTTCACTACTGAGTGCTTCACTTGGTCGAGGTGGCAATCCTCCGCGCCCAGTGAGGATCAACTCACTCTGCCCCTGTTTTTTGTCAGCTGGACAGACTTGTGCCACCACTTCTTCCGGCTTAGTAATCTCCTGCGGCAAGTCAAGAACTTCCTGATTTGTACTAGTATTTGGTGTCAAGATTTCTACTTGTCCATCTACTCCTAATTGAGAACTAGCACTAATCTGACATTCTGGACACACAAACAGACCTTGTGTATTAATACTGATATTTCCTCCCATACCCTCAAATGCATTAGCAGTTATTTTGCTACCTTCCAATAGCACTACAAAATCAGCCGGACTAAAGCCTGTAATCGTGATGTTACCACCGTTACTAGTGCCGCCTGCTTCCGCAGATATTTGGCTGTCACGACGCATGGCTAAAGAATTTGTCCGCAAGAAAATGTTGCCACCCTCACCGGATGTGGTTGCAGCTGTGATGCTACCTCTACTATCCAAAAAAGTAGAGTTGGTATTGATTCTGACACTGCCCGCATTACCTGTTCCCTGGTTTCTCGCGTTCACTTGACCTTCGTTTGTGATCCTCAATTTTGGTGTGTTGATTGTCACGTCACCAGATGAACCACTCGGTACAGGCGGAAGTCTAAAAAGTTGTCGGGCAATTTCACTCTCAATATTTGCACCAGCACTGATCAGACTGGATTTACCATCAACCTCGACATATTTAGAGGCATTAATGGTAACATTTCCTGCTGAACCACTGGCAGCAGTCGAAGAATCAACTCTACCGCCATCTTTGACGATCAGTTTTGGTGTATTAATAGTCAAGTCACCACCATTACCGATGTTCAGCGTCGAAACACCAATTAAACTACCTACTGATTGACTTGGTTCTTTACCAATGACTTGTACCGATTCTGTAGCATTAATGATACTGTCTCCACTAGAGCCAATACCAAAAGTACCTGCGCCTATCCTCGCCCCATTGAGAACCTGCAATTTCCCAGTGGAGAGATTGACATCTCCTGAGCGTCCAGAACCAAACGTAGAACTACCGATCAAACTCAGCGCGTTAGGATTGAAAGCTGCAAACCCGTCTACTTGCACTAAGCCTGAGACATTCACATTGACATTACCACCTGCTGCATTCGTAAAGGTAGCAGTTGAAATAGCTGCACCGTTCTTAACTATTAATTCTTGGGCTGAAATATTAATATCTCCGCCTATGTCACTTCTAAAAGTGAAAGGAGAAAAGAAAGTAGGCCGTCCTCCTCTGGAGTTTCCTCCCAATTCTGATGTAATGCCACCACCATTATCAAGAACAACAGATTGAGCATTTATTTTGATGTCTCCAGAGATTCCTGAACCTTGATTACTCGTTGTCACTAACCCTCCATCAGTAACACTCAACTTACCTGTGTTAATGATCAAATCTCCAGAAACTCCACTGGGGACAGGAGGTACTCCAAGAATCTGTCGAATGGTTTCGTTCTCAATAATCGCTCCAGAGCCAATCAAACTGGGATTGCGACCCCCTGGGGCCGTGCCAGTCACCTCTACAGATTGGGGTGCGTTGATGGTAACATTTCCTGCTGAACCAGTCGCATAAGTGGAAGCATCAATTTTACCACCACCTCGAACTACGACTTTGGGTGCAGTGATGCTCAAGTTGCCAGCATTCCCACCATTGAACGTTGAAACTCCGACGATGCTTGGTAAAAACCGGGATGGTTCTACTCCAGTAACTTCTACTGATTGAGTGGCATTAACGGTTACATCTCCCCCAGAACCAGTTCCAAAGGTGCCGGCGGTAATTAATCCCCCGTTAACAACACTCAGTCGCCCTGTTGAAATAGTCACATTTCCCGAATTGCTAGAACCGAAAGTTGAAGCACTAATCAAGCTCTGCGATGCAGGATTAATCGGTGAAACTCCAAACACTTGCACTGATTCAGGAGCATCGACATTAATATTCCCGCCTGTTGCATTCCTAAAAGTGCTAGTGGAGATTTTAGCCCCACCCCGGATATCTAATTGCTGGGTTGAAATTGCAATGTCCCCACCCTTGAGAACTGGCGAAGTTGTAGGGGAAAAAATAGCAGGCTGTCCGATCGCATTTGCTGTACCCAATTCCGATATGATACTGGCTCCGTTATCCAGAAAAATCGAACGAGCATTTATTCTGATGTTTCCAGAGGCTCCAAACCCATTATTGCTTGCTGTAATCAGAGCGCCGTCTGTAACGCTCAATTTACCTGTGTTAATTGTCACATCTCCAGAAGACCCAGAAGGATAGGGAGGCAGTCTTAATAATTGCTGCAAGGTAGGATCAACGATATTGGCAGAGGAGACAATCAGACTGGGATTGACAGATCCTGGTACTGTGCCACTCACTTCTATTGCATCTTTGGCGTTGATTGTAATACTTCCAGCAGGACCACTAGCCAAGGTAGAAGCATCTACTCTACCTCCATCTTTGACTACCAAACGTTTAGTATTAATTATTACATTTCCTGCTGCTCCGGGTCCGCCTGTTCCAGCTGTGATCTGACTGGGTGCAAAGACAAATGGTGTGAAACCAACCAGTTCGACTAATTCCGATGCATTTACAACTAGGTTTCCGCCTGAGCCAGTTCCAGCTGTGATCGATGCAATGTTACCTCCATTTGTTGCTGTGACGCGTTTGGTTGAGACTGTCAGTGTTCCCGCATTTCCAGCACCGTAGGTGGCAGCAGAAATCACACTAAAACGATTGGGATTTACTGATGAATATCCATTTACTTCTACAGATTCAGCAGCATTTATACTGACATTACCACCAGGAGCAGGAGTATAAGTAGCAGCAGAGATAACCGCCCCATCTTGCACTACTAAGCGCGGGGTAATAATATTGATGTCTCCGCTTTTGCCACCTCCAATGGTTTCAGCAAATATATTGGTGGAAATTTGCCCATCTGGTGTGGTACCAATTAATCGCAAAGATTCAGATGCATTAACGTTGATGTTTCCTGCTGATTGTGTCCCTTGGGTTTGAATTAATACGGCTGATCCATCTTGAAGTGTGATATTTCTACCTTGTAACTGGATAGAACCGCTACCAACTCCACTGGTATCTGTGATGGCGCGCGATCGCATGTCAATATTATTAAAACTAGGCGCTCCTGTATAATTCAAACTCCAAACTTGACCAGGATTAGCAGTAAGATTAACGAAAGAATTTCCACCTACACTACCTAATTCAATCCGTCCTCCTTCAGCTACAAGAACACCACCATCTAAGGTGATATCCCCCCCGACTAAAGCTAAAGTTTGCCCAGGTTGTACCTTCAGCCCGGTAGTATCGCTCCTCGTAAAAGGTGAGAAAATTTGACTTTCAACTGATAAAGTGTGACCCTGGCCTTGAACATTGATTGCTGCGGGATTTTGACCAAATTGCAAACCAACTGGTACACTAATTGTTAATAAGGGTGAATTTTGAATATTTGTAGCACTAAACTCTGTCCCATCAGCAAATTTAATACTATTAGCTGTACTTCCCAAAAAAGAACCGCCTATATTAAGTTGGGCGTTAGGGCCGAAATTAATCCCACTGGGATTAATCAAAATTAAATTTGCCCCATAATTTTCTGTTATTAATCCATCAATATTAGAACCTAAACCACCTGTGACTCGATTAATGATGTTGACAATACTATTAGTGTTGGCAGTATTTTTAAAAAAAGCTTCAGTGCTAGGAGGCACGGAAAACTCTCGAAAGCTATGGAATAGGTTGCTACCAGCTTGTCTTCCTCCAGTAATTTCAAAAACATTATTAACCTGATTGACGCTGGTTGGTAAAGTTCCATCTGGAGAAATTTGGGCTTGAGCTAAACTACTAGCAAATAGACAGCAAATGACAGTATTTATAGTCAATAAAAGACGTTGAGCCACCTGTTCCATCTTTAAAAATAAAATTATACAGATGAAAATAATTGAAACTTATTTTAGTTCTCTTTTTATGTATCACTTAAGTAAAATTAACTAAAAAATAGTATATTAAGACTAAATTTTTAGTCAATATATAAGGAAACAACTTTATGAACAAATGCCTATATTGGGTGACTACATTGGGAATGAGTACCATACTCGCATCTCCCGCCTTAGCAGTGGTTGCTCAACCCAGCAAAGTTGCATATACCATGAAGGTGACGTGTAAGACAGATACTGCAACACCTACGGTGGTTGCTAGCTTTTCCGAGCAAAAAAACGTCAAAGATTTAACAATTCTCAGTTTCTTACCTGAATATTTTTCATCCCAAGCTGCGGTGCAAAACTGTGAGAAAACAGCTAAGACTTTGCAAGCACTATATCAAACAGGTCGTGCCAAGTACCTGACTAACGACAAATCCAACGCTCAACCTGTGATTTGTGCTGTAGAACGCAGGGGTATTGGTTGCAACCACTACAGCGCTCAGGTATTATTTGCCCTTGATGAAAAGGTAAATTCTTCTCAAGCCTTATACCAGATGCTTGGTAGTGATTTTAAGCAATCACAACCCCCTGATTCTAGGACGGTTGGTAAAATGTACACTGATATCAAGCCTTCGTGGTGGCCATGGAAATAATTTAGGATTATAGAGTACATTTGATTTTTGCTTGCTCTGCTGCTTGGTAATCTGGCTTGAGTTTGAGAGCTGTTTCGAGAGCAGCAAGCCCTTCATCAGCTTGGGAAGATTGACAATAAGTTAGTCCCATGTAGTATAAAGTTTCAGCCTTTTGAGCATCTGTGAGCCGAGATTGAGTCAGCATTTCTTGAAATTGAGCGATCGCTTCTTTGTACTGCTTCAAACTTTGGAATGCTAAACCCCTTCCCCGCAAAGCAGTAAAATATTTTGGATCGTTGACTAAAGCCTGATCAAAAGCAGCAAGTGCTTCTTTATATTGTTTTTTCTGCCATAACACCTTACCTTTATGACTAAAAGCAATTGCTAATTGTCTGGTCATATTTCCTTGACGATTAAGTTTTTGCTTTTCTTGTAGCAGCTCAATTGCTGCATCAATAGTGACCAGCGCTGTATCAAATTGTTTTAATGCTAATAATGATTCAGTTTTATTAATCCAAAATACAGGGTCTTTGGTGTCAAGAGTCAAGGCTGAATCAAAAGCTGAGATCGCCTCATAGTATTGTTGCAGGTTATATAGTGCTTCCCCTTGACAATTCCAAGCATAGACAGCTTTTGGTTCGATAATCGTAGCTGTAGAGCAAGACTCTAACATCTTGTTATATTCTTGTAAACCAGCGAGGGCATAACCTCGGTTAGTCCAAGCTTGATAGTAGTTGCTATCGATGTTTAGAAGTTTGTCATATTTAGCGATCGCCTTTTTATATTCTCCTTGATTAAATAGTTCATTACCTTCTTGGAAAATAATATTTACCTCTATATTTTTATAAATATTGAAGCAAAGGGCGCTAAATCCAGCTATTGCTAGTAACAACCAAATAACTCTAATAATGATGCTTCTGGGATTAGAAATAAAATTTCTGGCTTCAAGCATAGCAAATGCTGAAAATGATTTTTTAGCATTAATCATAGGGTTGATTGCAGGTGAAACCTCAAGCAAATTTGCTAACTGTTGTTCAACCCAACTTAAATTAAAAATAGATTGGTAAATCCGATTGGCTACTTTTAATTTATTGTCTTGTTTAACTACTAATCCTATATTCAATAACTCTATTTCAACTAAGTCATCTTGAGGTGATAACTCTCCCTGTTGCAATATTTGTTGATACAATCTCAATAACCATATTGGATTACATTTTTGATTGCCAACTAAATCGTCGGAAATTTTTTGCAAATGTTCAGCAGCTATCTGAGTTTCCCAATTTGCAATCAAACGGTTTTGCACCAACTGCTGAACTGTGGATGTTTCTTCTCCAGCAGCGATAAAATTTGTATGTTCATACAGCAATTGACAAACCTTTTTAGTCAGAAAAGGCTGAGAACCTGTCCACATCAGCACTTCTTGCACTAATATTTCTGGGTTAATAGCTTTTTCCTGTAAATTGAAAATTTTAATTGTATTCTGGATCAAAGGTTGTAATTGCTCTAATTCTTGATTGATCCAATCAACATTAAAAATAGATTTATAAATCCGGTTGGCTACTTTGAATTTATTATCTTGTTTAACTACTAATCCTATATTCAATAACTCTGTTTCGACTGGGTTGTCTTGAGGCGTTAATTCACCTTGCTGCAAAATTTGCTGATACAGCCTTAGCAGTTGTACAGGATTGCAAAATTGATTTTGGACTAGACTTTGTTGAATCGCTTGCAAATGTTCAGCAGCGATCTGACTTTCCCAATTTGCAATCAAACGAGTTTGCACTAACTGCTCAACTACAGCTGCTTCTCTACCAGCAGCAATAAAATTTTCATAGTCACAGATCAATTGACAAACTTTTTGGGTGAGAAAAGACTGAGAACCTGTCCAAAACAATACTTGTTCAAGTACAATCTCTGGATGAGTTGCTTTTTCATCTAATTGAAATAATTTAGTAGTATTAAGAATCATGGGTCGCAAACGCCCTAACTCTTGTTCGACCCAATTCAAATTAAAAATAGATAGGTAAATGCGGTTTGATATTCTTAATTTATTGTCTTGTTTAATTACTAATCCTAAGTTCAACAACTCTGTTTGAACTGGACTATCGTGAGCTAGTAATTCTCCTTCCTGCAAAATTTGCTGATACAATCGCAGCAACCAGATCGAATTACATCTTGGATTAGCAACTAAACCGTCGTGAATTGTCTGTAAATGTTCAGCAGCTACCTGAGTTTCCCAATTTGCAATCAAGTGATTTTGGATTAACTGCTCAACTACAGCTGCTTCTTCACCAGCCACAATAAAAGTTTCATAATCACACAGCAATTGACAAACCTTTTGGGTTAGAAAAGGTTGAGCGCTTGTCCACGCCAGCACCTCTTGTACTAAAATTTCCGGGTTACTAGCTTTTTCACCGAATTTGAATAATTTAATGGTGCTGCGAATAAAAGGTCGCAAATGCGCTAAATCTTGGTGAACCCAACTCAATTTCACAGTCGATTGATAATGAGAACTAAGTTCTTGGATGTTTTCTTGTTGCACTGCTAACCCCCGATTCAGTAACTCGGTTTGTTTTGAGAAGCGATCGCCTGTGACTTTAGTTGAGTTCAAACTTAATTGAGCAAGTTTGTTTTTAGAGTTTTCAACCTGATTTTAAAGTAACTTCACCCCTCTCTCCTTACCAAGGAGAAGGAGTCAAGTTTTTGGTTAATTTTAGTGTACACAGTTTGTGTAGGCTACTTTCTCATAACCATTCTATTTGAGTTCTGGCATCTATCTATATGTTGTAAATATTAAATATACTTACGTGTATAAGAAAAGCTACAAAACAATATTGACGAAACATCCATACACGGATGTGTACTGCACTTTAAACTGTCATTTGCAAGCGTTACATAGACGCGTAGCGGCTCCCCGTAGGGTAGAGTCTAGATGCTACTCTGCCTTGAAGCCGTACCAAGCACCTACAGCATCACAAAAGCTCAAATTGTGACCTTGCAAAGTATATCTTGTATCAAGCCATGAACTAAAGTTTCGGCAAAAGGCTAAAAGCTAAAATCGATTACAACAGCTTAAAAACCGGTTTCTAGCCAGCTTTAAGTAGGTCGGTGAAAAGAAATCAAACTATATTAAGTAACGTAAAATTCTTGAAATAAGTTTGTAGTCAGGACTTTAGTCCTCAATAAAGGACTAAAGTCCTGACTACAAACCTTTGGTTATTTGCGCTGTCTTAATTAGCGAACTTAGACTATTAGCCGAAACTTTAATTTAGGGCTAATAATTGGATAAATATAAGTATGAATATAGTTACATTAGTTACTTCTAATTACATTTTACTAGTAGACTCAGTACTACTCTGTCAAAATTGAATCAGCGATAATTTTTGACGCCAGCAGGCGCTGACAGGATAACACGGAGAAAAATAATCGCTCAAAACTAAATTGACAGACTAGTACTCTGATTTTTAATAGGTTATATATTTGACTATGTGAAAACTTCAAATTTAATTTTTGAAGAAAGATAATCATAAAAATAGTTGTAAAAAATTGCCAAAATACTTTAAGATCAATATTCATGCAAAATGATATTAATTATTCAGCTAAAGTTAAAAGCTTAACAAGCTAAAAAATAGCAAAACTGGGTGTTCCTACTTTTTGATTTAGAGTGTGTTTCCCTTAAGTAATATTTAAATTATTCTGACTCGGCAAAAAATTCCTTTAGGCTAGACCTCGGTTTGAGGAATTAGTAGGAATTTTGTCGTCCAAATTGAAAATTTGGTACTTGTTTTCTATCCTAAAAATAGGATGTAGCTTAATTTGCTGAAAGATTGTAATTAGTGTTGCATTCGTCTGTATTTGTTCAGTTTGCTCAAAGTCATAGTCATAGAATCAAACAGAGTCTGTTTATGCATTCATGAAGTTGATTAGAAAACATAAAACATGTTTTCACTCGTTAATTTTGGAAATTAGAAAACATCACATTTTAACTGAGTGATGTATGAAAATTATTTTCAGTGACATGAGATATTTTAGTTTAATTGAAACACACGAGCAATGCTTAAAACTCATCGCAGTAAGTACCACAATATTTTTAGACCTACACAAACTAAAGTAACTACTTCAAAATTACAAAAATCTCTATGGCAGAGATTTGTCAGTTTTCCAATCAGCAGCAATAATCTGACAGTTTTAATTTTGTCTCAATTAAGTCTTATTGTTGGCTTAGGTATTAGCTCGACTGTAATCATTAATCGCAGTTTTCAGACTCAGTCACTTAAACAGGCAAAGTCAGAACTCAATCTAGCAGATTTGAATTATCATCTCAAATTAAATCAAATCACATTTAATTTGCAGAGTCAGTCAAATAATACTGCTATTATTGACGCGGCTGAAGTTTACTTATCAAATCACCAGCACAAACAAAATGATCATAGCCGACTGAGGCAAATTCTTCAAAATGAAGCTGAGAATTTAAATGTTGAATATGTCACCCTAGTTAGTCAAGACAGACGGATAATTGCCCATAGCAACTCCAATATTCAAGGGAAAATTTTTGATCCTCAAGGCTTAGTCAGCAGAGTGTTAAAACATCCTCGCTTAATTCAAGCTCACGCTGTTGTTAATTGGTCTAAATTAGAGCCAGAAGTAGCTTTAATTAGAAGTGAATTAACAAACCAAGATGCTTTGATTCGCTACACTTTGACTACTGTCAAATCTCCACAAAATCATCAAGTGATCGGAGTTTTAGTGGCTGGAGATATTGTGGATGAACAACAGGTTAACGCGCAATCAACTTCAGCATTAACAAGAGATGAAAGTTACAGCGCTGTTTATAAAAACAAAGAACCAGGGGAATTTGTTTTGGCTACAACACTGGATCAAAGTAGTGGAACAAGCTTAACTGAAGTGACATCAAATCTAAACTTATCAGAGAAATCAATACTTGCACAAGCAGCACTACGTCCAGGTGAAATTGTCACTGGCCAAATAGCCATTGCTCACCAAGCCTACACGATCGCAGCCAAAGCAATTCCTAACATCACTATTGTCACAAATAAAGGCAATGTCTCTGTAAGCACGAAGGATCGGTCAGTAGCTGTTTTGATGCAGGTAACTAAACCAGTTGAACTGCAAAATTTACTTAGACAAAATTGGTTGCAATACACCTTAGCAGGAGTTTTTGCCTTAATTGTGATTGGAATTTGGACATATATATTGAAGCGGAATACCGTTCAATCAATAAAACAGATCAAAGACGCCATCCAAAAATTGACGAATGGCGATCGCTCTGTCAGAGTCAAGATTCGCACAAATGACGAAATCGGTCAATTAGGTGTAGCTTTTAATCAAATGGCAGAAATAATTGCCCAAAAAGCTGAACAGCAGGAAAATGAAGCCAAGATCGCCAAGCAAGTCAATAGCATTACCTTTCGCATTCGGGGATCGCTCAACACTGCACAAATTTTGAACGTAGCAGTAACAACCATGCGAGCAGCTATGCAAGTAGATCGAGTCGTTGTTTACCGCTTTGATCAAAATTGGGTAGGAACAATTGTCGCTGAGTGTGTTGATGATCAATGGACAAGTGCTTTAGGTGCAGAGATTGCAGATCCTTGTTTTGCTCAAGATTACATAGACAAGTATCAAAGAGGTCGTGTCCAAGCTATAGAAAATATTTACGAAGCAGGTTTAACCAAATGTCACATTAGTCAACTTGCAGCCTTTGAAGTGCAAGCGAATTTAGTAGCGCCGATTTTGCTCAATAATAAGCTATATGGTTTACTAATCGCTCATCAGTGTTCTAGTCCTCGCCAATGGCAAGAATCAGAAATAAATCTGTTTAAGCAGGTTGCAATTCCCATTGGTTACGCGCTCGAACAAGCATACATGTTGGAACAGTCCGAAAAAGCCCGTTCTCGTGCAGAATTACTGGCGATCGAGCAGAGTCAACAAAAAGAAGCATTGCAACGACAAATTGTCAAGCTGCTACGAGATATTGAAGGAGCATCTAAAGGTGATTTGACGGTGTATGCAGAAGTCACCCAGGGAGAAATCGGGACAATTGCAGACTTCTTCAATACCATTGTTGAGAATCTTAGAGAAATAGTCACCAAAGTCAAGACCTCTGCAATTCAGGTGAATGCATCCCTTGGTAAAAACGAAGGTGCAATCCGCCAACTTGCGAATGAAGCCATCAAACAAGCAGTGGAAATTAACCGTACCCTCGATAGTGTTGAACGCATGACACTTTCCATTGCAGATGTTGCAATTAATGCTCAAAAAGCTGCTGAAATTGCCCATACAGCTTCTAATACTGCTCAAAAAAGCGAAACAGCAATGGATTTGACGGTACAAAAAATATCTAACTTGCGATCGACTATCGACGACACAGCCAAAAAAGTCAAACGCCTTGGCGATTCTTCAGAACAAATCTCGCGAATAGTCTCCTTAATTAACGAGATTGCTGTGCAAACCAACTTGTTAGCAGTCAATGCTGGGCTGGAAGCTGCTAGAGCTGGTGAAGGGAGCCGAGGTTTTGTGGTAGTTGCAACAGAAGTTGGTGAATTAGCAGCACGCTGTTCTGACGCTACCCAAGAAATTAAACAGATTGTCGAAAATATTCAACGGGAAACCAACGAAGTTGTCAAAGCAATGGAACAAGGAACTACCCAGGTAGTCGAAGGCTCTCGCATCGTCGAAAATGCTAAAACCTCCCTCAACCAAATTCTCACAGTTTCTCATCAAATTGATGAGTTAGTACAATCAATTTCCCAAGCCACTGTTTCTCAAGTCGAAACATCACAAGCTGTAACCAAATTAATCACAGAAATTTCCCAAGTCTCACAAACCACAAGTCAATCATCACGTTATATTTCTCAATCATTGCAGCAAACCGTAGGAATTTCTCAAGAATTGGAAGCAACTGTGGAGAATTTCAAGGTTCAGTAATTTAAAAGGGAACAGGGAATGGGGAATTGGGGTAGGACAAATAATGACCCTTGTCAGTAGTTTGAGTATCTCGACCTAATTATGCGATCGCTTGCAAACAAACTTAAATCTACCAAACTCCCGTCACACCTAAATTTACTACACTTGATAGCAGTGCTAGAGAGCAGACACACAACAAGCGAAAAAAGCCTATGAAACTACCAAACGGCCCAAAAACCCCATCCCTAGTACAGACATTCCAGTGGATCAACAGTCCCATGACCTATATGGAAGACTGTGCTGAACGTTATGGGGATATCTTTACATTACAGTTAACAGAACCTGTAGTTATGGTAAGCAATCCCCAAGCGCTACAGCAGATGTTGACTAGCGATACTAAAGAATTTTCAGCTCCAGGCGATCCGTTATTTGAATCTTTTGTCGGTAAGAATTCTGTAATTACTGTGAGTGGTGAAGTGCATCGGCGTCAGCGTCAGTTGTTGATGCCTCCTTTTCACGGTGAGAGAATGCGATCCTACGCTCAGGTAATTAGCAAAGTTACAGAGGAAGTTATTAGTCAGTGGCAAATAGGCCAAAATTTTGATGTTCATTCTGCTATGCAGGTTATCACTATGCGGGTGATCATGCAAGCAGTATTTGGGTTGTATGATAGTCCCCACGCCCAAGAACTAGAGAAACTTTTGACTTTAATGCTCAATCGCGGCGGGAGTTCGCCTTTACGAGCCTTGATGCTTTATTTTCCAGTGTTGCAAAAAGATTTAGGCCCGTTGACACCTTGGGGAATCTTCCTACGTCGGCGATCGCGCGTTTACCAACTTCTACATGCAGAAATTCAAGCACGTCGAGAACAAGCTGACTCATCGCGTACAGATGTTCTGAGTTTGTTGATTGCAGCACGGGATGAAGCAGGTCAACCGATGACAGATGCAGAGTTAAGTGATGAATTAATGACTTTGTTAACAGCAGGTCATGAAACTACCGCCACAGCTTTGACTTGGGTATTATACTGGATTCACAAATTCCCACAAGTACGAGAAAAGCTATTGCAAGAACTTGATACCATTGGCGATCGCTCTGGCTCTGATACTAGCTCTAATACTATTTTGAAATTGCCCTACCTAAATGCTGTATGTAACGAAAGCTTACGCATTTACCCTGTAGGAATGCTTACCTTTCCACGGGTAGTACAACAACCTCTAACTTTGTGTGGATATGATCTAGAACCGGGTACACGAGTCTTGGGGTCTATTTATCTCACTCACCAACGTGAAGATTTATACCCACAATCTAAGCAATTTAAACCAGAACGGTTTTTAGAGAAGCAATTTTCACCCTACGAATTTTTACCATTTGGAGGTGGTGCAAAGCGCTGTATTGGTGACGCTTTTGCTCAATTTGAAATGAAGCTAGTACTGGCGACAATCCTTTCAAATTTAGAATTGGCGCTAGTAGATAACTTTGATGTCAAACCAAAGCGTCGGGGTTTAGTAACAGGGCCAAATCGCCCCATTCAAATGGTTGTCAAAAATCGGCGTCAAGTTGTGTCTCCCACACCAGAAGCTGTTTCTGGGTAAATTTTGAGACTTTGAAGTTGGAAGTATCCCAAAATAAAAAAACACGCCTGCGATGCTCCGTTACGTCAGTTTCCCGCAGGGTAGAAGCAGTCTCAATACGTTTATTTTTCGGCATAATTTTGTCATGTAGAGACGTTGCAGTGCAACGTCTCTACAGGTTTTAAATGCCAATAGATTTATCTTCTTGAAGCAGTATTGGAACACATTCTAGTGAAAATTGATGAAAATAAGAGATTTACAAGATTTCAGCCAGATTTTTGTATTAAAAATCTGTTTTATGACTTGTGAAGCTAATTTAAAACTCAAAAACTTGATTTACGAGTCGCAAAACCTGATTTACAAATAGTTAGTTTATCCCAGGATTTCGTTGCTTGACATAATATTTGTGTCCTGCCAAGACAATGCCCATAAATCCCCAGAGAATCATACCGGAAATTCCTAGCATACCGCTACCAAGCGGTAGGGTAGCAAAATTGGCAAGACCGATAGCACGCGCCGCAGCCATAAAAGGATCGAAGCGAGGCTCTGAGAATTGAAAGATTTGAAACAACAGCAAAATCAATCCGCCCAGGTAAAAGATAGCGCCGAACCAACCGAGTGTGAAAAACATATCCAAAATCCCACTATCGATCACAATCGGTTCTAAAACGCCCTTTTCATTCACAATGAATGTATTGCCGATGCCGTTACCTAAAATGTTAGTCATCGCCTTACCTAAACCATCTCGATAAATTCCTTGCCTAACCTGAGCACTGTTATCATCTTCGAGATTGGTAAAAGTTTCTAAGCGGGTGGCAATTACTTCAGCGAATGGCTCCATTGTCGTCAATGGTACAACACAGATGGCCATGATCAGAACAGTCACCATCAGTCGCATTTGGATTTGTGGTTTGAGAGAAGACAGCAAGGTTAACGTTCCTACTACCCAACATCCCCACAGAGTCCGCACCATCGTCAGCAGAAATGCTAAGTAACCAGCTGCTGCGGCTGGAATACGCACAAATTCACTAGTAGTGAATAACAACAGTAAGCCCGTCATCATCATGCTGGCAAAAGGGCCAGGTGATGCCATCGTACTCCAAATCCGCAATTTAAAAGGTTCAGGATCTCCAAAGCTTGTGAGTTTGATACTTTCTAGCCAGAATCTATCCCACTCTGGAGCAATCATGAATTGGATGACGCCGTAAATTCCTGTAACTAAAACTCCCCACACAAAGGTACGGATAATGGTTTGACGATACTGAGGATATTCTCGCCAATTGATAAATATGAAGAAACCAAAACTAATCGGGGTTAACCAATCCAACATACCCCTAGCTGCGGTGAAGGGTGTAGTTTTCACAAATCCGATCATAAAGCCATAAAATACACCCAAGAAGGCTAGTACAAAGGGCATCCCACCTTTGCGAGCCGATTGGGGAAGGTTTTTTAAAGCAGTATGTAAGGTGAGAAGAGTTACTAAATACTGTGATACTAATAAAGAGCGGCTGGCATCAAAACCACTACGATAATCTATGAGGCGAGTAATCAAGGGTGTAAGAAACCACATCCACCAAGTCAAGCCGATGTAAAGAAGGGGATACCGTAGATAGAGGAAAACCCCTACACCTAAAGTACCTACAAGATAAATTGGGCGAGCGGCTGCACCACCAGCGAAAATAGATACCACTACAACCAGCACTAGCCCTACAATTGCTAACCAACCCAAACGAGGTGCTTGTTGTTGTTCTGAGCTTGTTGTTGCGTAACTAGTCAAATTACCCTGCCTATAAGTCATTCGATTTTGGATTTTTAAATTTAAGATTTTGGATCAATTGTGACTTGAAAGTGGGTGTAAGTGGGTTGGCACAAAGAAAGTTAACTCGTTAGGGTCGTCATTGGGCATTGGGCATTGGGCATGAAGCAGTTAACAGTTTCCAGTTTAATTTGATAACTGATAACTGAGAAGTTGTCCCCCTCCCCCTTGTCCCTTTTTCATCCCTGGCGACAAATTTTTTCATTGGCACTGCCTTCAAGAAGCTTGGTGGGCTTTCTCTGATGAGATGTAGTTTTGGCGGGACAACCAAGTCTGCCAAGCCTGGGTGCGTCCTTGCATAGACGCCAACCATTTTTGCCATGCTAAGGTTTTTTCTTTCGGCAAAAATCGCAGTAGTTGTAGCAAACCAAAAGCTTTGCGTGTACCAATCAGTGTAGCCCAAAGCATGAATACTACTATCCTCAGAGGTGGTAAATATTCTAGTAGAGCTAAAGTTTCATTGTGGACAGCGTTTTTCCAGGCAAGGTGGTTAAAGTTATTGCGCTGGTCTTCATCAAAACGCTGGGCTGGATAATGATCAACATTGATCAGGGGATCATAGATGAGTTTCCAACCTCGACTCCGCACTCTCAAGCTAAATGCCAGTTCAAAGTGTACTTGTGCGCCTGTACCAAGCATACGTTCATCAAAGCGCAACCCTGCGATCGCACTACGACGATAGGCCATATTCACGCCTTTGAGTACGTCTACTTCTCGCGCTGTACCCTTACCAGTATGGTGGTTGCCGATTACACGTCCATACCACTGTAATTTCCCTACCACTTCTGACACACCTTGGTAGATGAGTTCATTACCCACATACACCAAATCCCGTCCACCGACACCACCAATGCGACTATCAGACAAAAAGTGGCTTTCCATCCGCGCTAACCAATCTGGGTGCGGTGCAGCATCATCATCAGTAATGGCGATTATATCTCCAGTTGTTGTATCTAAACCGACATTCATCGCTGCAACTACACCAGGGACTGTAATCGTTGCTGCTTCTAACTTGAAGACTGTGGGATGATAATTCTTAAGAAATGCCCAGGTATCATTATCTGTATCACGCACTACTACCACAACTTGCTGAGGTTTACGAGTTTGTTGTTCTAGTGCTTTGAGACACCGCGCCAAATCTTGAGGACGACGGTAGGTAGGAATCATGACGCTGATTGTGATCACGAGCTAACACCTGCACTCAGCTTAGAAGTACTCTTGAGCCGACTTAACCAGCCTTTAACTACACCTTTTAACTTTAATGTCATATGAAGTTGCCAATCAAATATGGGAGCAAAACCACAGGAACAAGCTAAAAGACGTAACCGTAATGCTGGTGAATCACCTAATTCTTTTAATAAAGTAATCAGTTCTGCTCGTTCATCTGCGGTGAAAATCGGAGAGAAACAAGCAGCAGCATGAATCAACGCCATTTTTTGCCGAAATTTGTCAATTACTTTGGTATCCCAACCTCTTCTTTGAAAAGCAGGGATAAAACTTTTGTTGTAAATCCAAATATAAGCTTGCAGTTGATCACCTTTGCGCTTGGGGCGTATTTTGTTGGTGTCAGTCCAGACGCGGTACTCGGCTAATATTTGATCTGAATAAACATTGCCATAACCAGCATCAGACATTCTCACAGCTAAATCATAGTCTTCGCTGTACTTGAGGCTACCGTCGCCATAAAACCCAACTTCTCGCAAAGCTTGACTTTTAAATATAAAAATGCTAGAAGCCGTCCGCAGACCTGAAACTGAGGCTTGTAGTGCTTCATCCGCACTTTGAAACTCATGCTTTCTCACTACTCTGCGGATGCTGTGTTTTTGTCCGCGCTCATCAATTTCCTGAGTCGCAACGTGACCCCAACCAGCTTCAGGATATTTTTGCATCAGAGCGATTAAAGTCTCAACATAACGAGGTGCGATCGCATCATCGGAATCAAGACGGATGACATAATCGGTATTGGGCTGACTTAAAACCCAATTACAATTAGGGGTCATGCTCAAATTTTCTGGATGGCGGTGATAACGAATTTGGGGAAATTGCTGACATAGTTGTGCCATCACCTCTGGTGTATTGTCAGTACTGGCGTTATCAGCAACCCAAACTTCTACATTCGGATAAGTTTGAGCGCAGGCTGTACCTACAGATTCTAGTAAATACTGGGCTTGGTTATAGGTAGGAATACAGATAGCAACTGATGGTAATTCTGGCATAGGAAAATATCATAAAAATAGGAATGTGGAAGTTAAAACTAAAGAGGGTGAAAATAACTTAATTACCCTCTCACCACTTCAAAAAATCAACTATTAATTCCTGAGTTTTTGTATTCTTTGTGGTTTATTAAATATAGATATCTTTTTGTTAGGAAGAAATCAAGTTAATCTTCCTGTTGAGTAGTGCTATTTCCCGCTACTTCTTTTGATCTTTAAGATGATTTAACTAACTCTTCAAATACATCCACATAACTCTTCGCCATCAATTGCCAACTATGTTGTTCAGCAAGAGTTCGAGCAGCCTGACCCATTTGCTTACGTAAGGCGCGATCGCTCGCTAAAGATGATAGTGCCTGTGCTAAAGCTTCTGTATCATTAGGATCTGACAGCACAATCCCTGCTTCTGGTTTTACCAATTCTGCTGCGCCGGTAGTTACCGCAGTAATTACAGGTAAACCACAAGCCATAGCCTCAATCACCACTAATCCAAAAGGATCATAGCGGGAAGGAAAGACCAAAAAGTCTACCGCTTTCATTAACTCCGGCACATCATCACAAAGTCCCAGAAAATGTACTCGCTCATTTAACCCCAAGGATGCAGCTAGTTGTAAATAGGGGCTACCTTCCGTAGTTCCCGCAACTGCTAAATGTAAATCTGGCACTTTCACTAAGGCATGTAAAACCGTATCCAGATTTTTGCGTGGAATTCTAATATCCCCCGCAAACAGCGCCAGCGGTACATTTTGGGGCAGATTCCACAGTGAGCGATCGCTCACTCCAGGTGAAAACTCTTGCAAATCAACGCCATTAAAAATTACTTGCAATCGTTCTGGTGGTACACCAATTTCCAATAAATCCTTTCCGACTTTATCAGATACAGCTACAACTACCTGTGCTTGCTCAAAAGCTGATTTTTCCCAACGCGCATTCATCGATGTATACAGCCATTGGTAAAAATCGTATAAAACTCCCCGTGGATTTAGTACATTCTTTACCGACTTGGGCGTAACCCCAATAGCAGAGAATTTTAGCCAAGAACTATGAACAAAATGCACTGCATTCACATCAGCAGGTGCTGTTGTAATTGCGCCATTAGCTTTGATGACATCAAACTCACCTTGGTGTTGACGCAGCCAATTACCACTCCGCCAAGAGAAAACCATGTTACGAAGAATTTCTGTCGGCCAGCCTTTGACTGGAATACTAATCCATCTGACTTGGCTATGCTGCTGTAACTCTGGAGCCACTTGGCTGGCTAACAAAATAACATCATAACCCCGACGAATTGCTTCCCAGGCAACTTCATAGTTTACTCGACCCTGACCATTACCTTTGACAACATTGTGGGTGACAATGCAAAGTTTCACGCTCACTATCCTCTAAAATCAATTTTCTGCTTAATTCTCAAATTCCAGATGGCAATAATAATCTTTGAATCCGAGAACGTCGAATAATTTCCGGCCAAGCTTGGATAGCTTTGTTTCTAAATAAGTATCTTGACATTTGTAAAAAGTATATAAGCAGAAAAGCGATCAATTTTAAAGGGTTAGGGAACAAATCTTTATAGCGTTTAATACCAATGTAAAGACGAGCCGCTTCAATATTTAAGTCATAATAATTCAAGCCACCAATATCCAGATCAGATGTGCCAGTTGCCAACACACTGTTTACTGGGTTGATATCAGCTTTTAATTCTGGGCAATATAAAATCTTGTAACCACGCTTAATTGCCCTAAGAGCAAGTTCAGCATCTTCATAACCAAAAAAGATATTTTCATCCCATTGTTCTTGGGTCAAAAATTGTCTGGGAAACACAGTAGCGTGAATCACTACAGTTTGAGGAGTATCATCAGTAGGTGAAAAATGTCCTTGGAAAGTGAGTCTAGCTGGTACAAAGTGGGCGTATTCGTTTTTGCTAGTACCTGTAAGAATAGTCTGATTTCTTTCCTGGTTTGACATTTGCGAATATCTTTCTATAGCCACACTAAAAAATTCTGGCTGCACACAAATATCATCATCAACAAAAGCCACAAAATCAGTTTCCGATTCTGAAATTGCATTCACTGCATTGTTGCGGTTAGCGCAAACACCACGACGAGGCCCTTGGATATAATTTGTACCTGGATATTTCTGAACAACTTGGTAATTTGCCTGCTGTACTTCAGGATCACTAGAGTCATCAGAAACGACAACCATGTGGGGTTTTACTTGAGAATTCCAAAGTGCTTTTAAGCAAATATCTAATGATTCTGTACGATTTCTAGTTGTGATGCAAGCGGAAATTCGCATTTCTTTTTACCTCTGAATTGAGAATAGGGAACGTGGGTTTGTAGTCAGGACTTTAGTCCTCTTTGATCATTACGTTAAGGGCTAGAGCCGCTGACTGCAAACCCCGCATACTATGTGGTGAACTACTAACTTTAAATATTTCTTATAGTCTGTTAAAACTTAGCGGCTATTTTTGGAGGAGTAAAACTCAACATTAAAGCAGCTATAGTCCGTAAATTAAACTGTTGACGTAAGGAACGCCAAAGATAGGGACGTGCTTGTTTAGTTTGTTCAGCTCGCATTAAGCCAATTCCTAAACTTGTGCTGACTTTTACCCATTGCTGTTGGAAATAGGTTTTAAATTCTTGAAGATTTTCATCTTCCATAAATCTCTCTAAGCAAAACATATCTGCCTGAGATTTACGGATTTTTGCTTGGTAATTAAGCCTACCACTTTGCACGGTTTCCGTTTGGTCATGCCTACGATATCTAGTTAATTTTTGAGGACAATAATAAGCTCCCATCCCTGTACGACAACACAAATAAGTTAAATAAACATCCCATGAACCACCAACTTCTGAAGGAATACTATCCCAATCTATGGCATCATTACGAATGACGGCAGCCATTGCAGAAGCTATGGCTTGATCCACCAAACCAATTTTGTAAAAAGGTTGATAAATACCTTCGGGTAAATTTGCCCGTTTAAATAATTGAGAACAGTATTCTGTCAGATAATCGTCAATTGTGCCATCGGCATTAATGACGGAATGATCACAAAAAGCTAGTACTAAATTCGGATTTGCTTCTAATGGGGGAACAAGCTTTTCTAAAAAGTTTTCTTCCCATAAATCATCATCAAGCAAAGCCGCAACGTACTTTCCCCGTGCCATTTTAAAAGCTTTGATGGTGTTAGGGAGCATACCTAAGTTGGTTTCGTTGCGTGAGAAACGAATACGTGGGTCATTAAAAGATTCCACAATCACTTGGGGGTTTTCCGGACTGCAATTGTCAGAAACAATAATTTCTATATTTTTATAGGTTTGGCGAGTAGCACTTGTCAAAGCTTGTTTTAAGTAGTCTGGACGATTGTAAGTGGGCGTAATAATGCTGACTAAGGGAGTATCTGACTGAGAATTTATATTCATGGCTTGGAAAGATGTATATAAATTAACTAGTTGTTGTGGTTTTTCGTAATAAAGATAAGGCGCTATTTAATAAGAATAAGCGAGAAGCCGATCGCACAACTCGAAAAGATTGGCTGTAGGTAAGAGCGGCTTGAATTTGAGCGATCGCTCTGGATGTATCACCTATTTTTAGTAAATCTCTGGCGGTTTCCAGGGCAAAGAAAGCGCAGTTTTGTTTAGCGTTTTGATAAACTTTCTTGGGTACTCTATCACCTAGATATAATTCAAAACTTTTGATCACCTGATACAAAGATTTAGCATAATGACCATCCGCAAGATTGGTAGAGGTGCTAGAAGCTAAGTGCATTCGCCATGTCGCTAAAGGTTCAGCTTCAAACCAAACTGGGTAATTAGCAAAGATTCTTACCCACATCTCCCAGTCAATACACAAACCACAGCGACTATCAAATGCACCTAGTTTTTCGTAAACTTCCCGACGTACTGCTATAGATGGTGGTGAAATTCGACAAACATCAGCAATCTGCTCTAGCCACTCACTGGGCAAAATTCCACTTTCAGGTTGTTCTAGGTCAGTAATTTTTATCCAATGACCATACTCATTCATGAAAATGGTACGACAGAAAGCTGCACCAATTTCTGGGTGTTTGTGGAAAGCACGTCCAAGTTGTTCGTAAAATCCAGGTCTGACAAGATCATCAGCATGGAGGATGTGAACTAAATGACCACGAGATAATTCTATACATGTCTGAAAGTTGTTCACCATACCCACATTTGTGGGCTGGCGATGAAATTCAATGCGATCGCTTCCTAATTCGGTAATAGTTTTTGCTGGGTCATCTTTAGTAGAACAATTATCAACAACAGTGATCTGCATCACTTCCCTACCTGGATCTTCTGCTAACACGCTAGCTAGTGTTTCCCGCAGATAGTTCCCACTATTATATGTTGGGATCATTACTGACCAGAGAGGACGTGGTACATCTTTGGAAACAGGTGGAACTACAGGAAGATAGGGATTTGGTTCGTTGGTCATAAAATTATGAGAATTTAATAAAGTATGTTGTATGTGAGCCAACTACGAACTTTTAGCGTCCCTGATGAATCTGAGATTCAAGTATGTCTTAGTGAATAATTGAGATAGTAGTTACACCTGTACCATAAATATGTGTTTGTTGATACTAAGTTGAAGCTTTTTCTAGCGGTGATTTTTGACGAATTAGAAAGCCTATACTCTTGACTATAAATCTAAACAGAAAGTACACCCGCTCTTGTAGACTGTAAAAAGGATAGCGTAAAATTATACCACAAATGGCTAGCATTTCTGTCGCATTCCATTTACCTTGCCAGTAATAAATAGTACGTCGGTAGTCAAGGTTCCGCATCAAATTTACTCTGGCAGGGTAATTTATGCGCTCTAAAAAGGCATTCACACCTTGGTTAGTCATCTCCATTGCAGCTTGCCAACTTGCGTGGTCTTTGTCACTGAATGTCTGATCTTGCTTACTAGCGTGATAATTTTTACCATGTAAGCGATAACTACCCAATACCTCTTTTAGGTATTTAATATTACCTAAAAATGCAGTGCAATAGATCAGACAACCATCAGCCCATAACCGCCAAGTTTTTGTATCAATTGGCATGACTTTTGTTAAGGCACTGCGACGGTAAGCTAGGGCAGAAGTGGGAGGATAGCACCAAGAATTCCCTGTATCTAGGATTAATTTGGCTAATTCGATGTTGGGGACTCGCCCACGTGTATAATTTTTGTCTAATAATTTATCTTCGGCATCAATACTTTCTAAGAAATGCATGACACCGACTGTATTTGAGTCTTGGAAGACCTCGACAAGGCGTTGTAATTTATTGGGCTTCCAAACATCATCAGCATCCAAAAAGGCTATGATGTCACCACTAGCTGCTGCAAATCCAGTGTTAAATGCAGCACCTTGTCCTTGGTTGACTTGAAAAATACCTTTGACTTGATCTGGCGATCGCTCTTGGTATTGGCTGATTACATCACGACTGTTGTCTTGAGAACCATCATCGACAACAATAATTTCAAAGTTTTTATAAGTCTGTGCCAAAACCGATTCTATTGCCGCAGGTAGATAGCGAGCATAGTTATAGTTGGAAATAATGACGGAGACTAACATTTTGGTTGTATAAATTTGAGAGTTGAAGGTTTATAAGTTAGTTAAATTGTCCGCAACCTTTTTAGGTTCAGGAAGATTGAGGCTGATTTTACAGAATAAACACTTAACTTAGATTTCCAACCTCATATATTAATGAGGCAGATCAAAACTAACTAGTAGAAGTTCCGTGATTAGATTCGTATTGCGCCTGATGATATTTCCAGAGTTTGCCACGTTGTTCTAGCAAATCTTGATAATTGCCTTGTTCTACAACACGACCATGTTCTAGCACAACGACTTTATCAGCTTTGGCGATTGTCGAAAGACGGTGAGCGATCGCAATCACTGTTCGACCAATAGAAAGTTTTTCAATAGATTCCTGAATCAACTTCTCGGTGACGGAATCCAAAGCACTTGTGGCTTCATCTAAGATGAGAATTTGGGGATTGCGTAACAAGGCTCTAGCAATAGCAATTCGCTGTCGTTGTCCTCCAGATAACCGTACACCGCGATCGCCTAATACTGTATCAAAACCTTCGGGCATTTCTTCAATAAATTCCAGTGCATTTGCTAAACGTGCAGCTTCTTGAATTTGTGCTTGAGTTACCCCTGTTGTCCCGTAGGCAATATTATTACGAATAGAGGTGTTAAAAATAAATGTATCTTGACTGACTACAGCCATTTTTCGCCGCCAAGAATCAATCTCAAATTCTCGGACATCAACTCCGTCTACCAAAACCTTTCCTTCTGTGGGATCATGGAAGCGGGGGATCAAATCAGCTAGGGTTGATTTTCCAGCACCCGTAGAGCCAACCAGTGCTGTCATTTTGCCTTTCTCTATAGAAAGGGTGACGTTATGCAAAACTAAACTTTCGCGATCGTAGCCAAAATCTACCGAGACTACATCAATTGCTCTTTGTAACTCTCGAAACTCAATTTTGCCATTTTGAAAGTAAACTTTATCATCAGGTTTCAGTAAATTTTGAATATTATCTATTGCTCCTCCTTGGCTACTAATAAATGCTGTTGTGCCATTCAGATCCTGAATCATTGGGATAATCCGAAATAGCACAAAGAAGAAAGTCAACAATTCGCCAATCTGCATGAAGCCACTAGTAACAACAAAAATAATCATGCCAATCATGATCATTGTCGATGAAGCTTCCGCAGCAGGTTTAGGAATATTAGAAATTAAAAAGTTCTTTTTCCAAGCTTGAACAACGCTTTCACTAGCTTGATAAAATCTTTTCCGTTCAAAGTCTTGAGTCGAACATGCCTGGACTGTGCGGATACCGTTGAGAAATTCTAAAGCTATTGAAGTAAATTTTCCGTTAGCAATAGAAATACCAAAACTAATTTCTCTGATTTGTTTATTGAGTGTTGAAATAATAACACCGACAAGACTAAATAATAAAAAAGAAACAATAGTTAGCTGCCATGATAAAACAAACAGCGACAAAGAATAAATAAGCAGAGTTAAAATTCTAGTGGTCAGAAAAGCTAAACCTCCAAAAATTTGCCTGACCCTGATAATTTCAGTGGTGAGAACATCAATTAATTCACCAGATCGCTTTTTGGCAAAATAAACTAAGCTTTGAGCTTGTAACTGCTCAAAAATCCGTTTCGATAAACTATCTGCTAAATGAACTTCACAAAACTGGTTAAAAACTTGGGCAGTATAGCTAAGAGATATACGTAGAAAAGTAGTGAAGATAATGAGAGCGGAGATTCTGTATAATCGTTCAATAGCAGAGGTGTTAACCCCTAAAATCGAGACATCAAACCATTGAATACCTGTTCTTACAGGCTCGGCATCTGGGCTTGTTAAACTTTGTAAAAAGGCAAGTAAAAAGCCTAAACCGAAACCCTCAAAAGTTGCTGCTAAAAACGAAAATACTAAAGCAGCAATTACCAGCCGTCGAAAGTTCTTGAACTCTCTTAAAATGAAGCTGTTGTTTTTCCAAAAACCAGTAGCTTGCAGTAATCTACGAGTAAGTAGAGATATTTTTCGGGGCATAGTTATTTTCTATACAACTTCTGGAGTATTAGCAAAATATCATAAAGCAAGTATCAAGCAAGTCAAAAATAAAAAGCAGGGTCATATGATAGTTTTCATAAAACCTTGAGCTAGAGAACACCAGCGACTTTAGTCCTGGGTCGTTGACCCTGTTTCATATGTGAGTAATGAGTAGGATGTAAACATCCTACTCTACATAGACCAGCAAATATGTGAATATTACATCTCGAAGCTATTTGCTGAATCTAGAATCAACTGATTAGACTCTGCTTCTTCCACGTGCCATGAACCCACAACTCCAGGTAGTTGATTTAGCTGTTGTTGTTCCCTAGCGCTTAACTCCAGTGCTTCTGCCAATGTCCAGCAACGGGGCCCTGATAAGCTTATTTCACCTCGCACTACATTTAGTAGCAATGGCAGATTGTGCAATCCTGTTTTTCTACTCACTGACGTGGCACTAAATTTAAATCCCCGAAATAACTTACCCCGTTCGCCAACATGCCATTCTCTCTGTAAAACAGGTTCAGAGGAAGATAAGTGCATTGACAATGCGAATATAAATGCCAGTGGACTTATGACTACCAACAATAGTAAGGCTACTATCCAATCTGTTATTGCTCTTAAAACTTTCAATAAAGTACTTTCTGGTGTATGGTACTTTTTGCTGGAGTTTACACGTAAGTATATAGGCTTGGATGCTTGTTCACAGGCATTAGCCCAAAAATTTAGCTTCGCTTCGCCTAGTTTTGGATCGATACGAACTAACTTCACTGAAGAACGTTTCAAGCACTCAGCTAATGATTGCTCATTATCTAATGCAGGCAGATAGGGTTGCTTGACTTTTCCTAGAGGCTTGACTAACAACTGATCCCGCCGCCATACCAGTGTACAGTATGGGTGGCGATCGCTTTTGTGTTGCTGAGTTGTAGTGTAGTTGTTGTCTAGTGCTGAGATTATTGAGGTAGTCATATGTTTTATACTTATAAGTATGGTAGATTCCTGCTCTGATATCAAAGGCTTCTACACCAAAGAATCTGATCTTATTTGCTTATTTGTTTGGAACCAAATCTGAGGGAGATTTTAGTAAACAAGATAAATTGATAAATTGTCGTCTAAATATCTACACATCTTGTTTATTAAATTCCAGTTTGAAGAGAATGATATTTATAATAACTTAAAGATATTTGTTATCTTTTAGAGCTAGTCTAGGAATTTAGATTTTTATTTTAATATTTTTTCATTTTGTACTTTGAATTTTTGAGTTAATGTGCTTCAATATCTAGGATATAAGACTCAGTAAAAATAGCGGTCGTTAAAATAAATTCTTTATTCACTCTTTAAGGAGCTTGCGTTTTTCACAAAAAAATATTAAGTTCCTATGAATTTGCTCTGCTGTCATACCTGAAAATGATTTTCGGTTTACATATATTGGAAAATTCACAAAAATTTAATTATTACGAGCAAATATAATTTCAGCTAAATCAAAGTAGGGTTTATTTGGCTTGAGCCAAAGAATCGTTTAAACTTTTGACTTCGGAAAAAGATTTTCGCGGTATGGGTAAAAAATTTATTAGCCCTTTAACTCAATACGGTTCAGTTAAGGCTAAAAACTAAAACTAGCGTAGGTTGGGGAGCCAGTGCGTTGCGGGGGTCCCGCCCGTTGTAGCACCTGGCGTTTGAGGAACGTAGACGCGCCCTGCGCGGCTGATCGCAGAGTAACCCAACATTATCAAGGCTTTGTTGGGTTTCGCTTGCACTCAACCCAACCTACATTTCTTCTTAACTGAACCGTATTGCCCTTTAACTCACTTGGAGTGGGTTTTGGCTATGAGCCAGTAATTTATTTGAGGGCGGGATGTTAGGCTAATGAAATCTATCGAACTCACGTTAACTCAACTGTATTGCATAAAACAAAAAGTAAGCGCTAATAAAATGGTATTAGCGCTTACTTTTACCTTTTTTGATCTAGCTGGCTTATTCTTCCATTGCTCTTTGCAATGCTAGTGAGTGTTGTTTGGCATAAGGTACATAAGTGCTGCCAGAGTCTGAGACTCCATTTGCCACAACACCAATTAGATTTAATCTACTGAGCATAGCTGTAGCTTGTGCCAGTTGAGTTCTGGTCACTCTACCAATGCTAGCTACCATGATCACACTGCGACAAGCTGAAGCTGTGAGTAGGGCATCAACTAAGCCGAGAACTGGAGGAGCATCTACAATTACCAAATCATAATTCTCCTCAAAGGCAGCCATCAATTCTTCCATACGGGGGGAACTCAACAAATTAGCTGGATCAGCTGGTGCGGGACCCGCCGTTAAAATATCTATGTAGGATGAGCCTGCCGAAGGAATACTAATCTGATTGGGTAGAGTAGACTCACTCACCAATAAAGTAGAAAGTCCTTGTTCGTTGGGGAGATTGAGTTGTTTGTGCAGATTGGGAGCGCGTAGGTTAGCATCAATGAGTAACACTCGTTTATGTAAACGAGCAGCACTCATTGCTAAACCTAAGGCTAAACCTGACTTACCTTCATCAGGTAATGCTGAAGTGACCATCAAAGATTTGAAGGTGGAAACTGAATTTAAAAGTTCAATATTCTTATAAATCAGATCCAGCGATTCCCAACGTGGAGGAGATTGCAAAACTTGAATTGTCCAAGGTGCAAGTACCTCTGGCTTACCAAAGGGTAATTTGAAGACTGATTCTCTGGTTTTAGCAGGTGGTAACTTGGGAGTGCTTCCCAATACAGGTAAAGAAGTCTGCCTTTCTAATTCAGCAGTCGTATGAACAGAATCATCAGATGCATCACGAATAAAAGCAGCAACACCTCCTAACATCAGCCCAACAACTGCACCCAACATCAGATTTTGCTTGAGGTCGGGACCCATAAAAATACCCTTACGAGGCGGTTCCACTACCTCCCAGTTAAATCCTCCTTTGTCAAGTTCCTGCTGTAACTGTTGTTGTGCCTTGAGCAGTTCTTGCAATCTTTCACGACCAAGTTGGATTTGCGGTTGTAGACGACTATATTCTGCTAACTTAGCGGGGAAACTTTTAAGCTCATCGCGTACTTGTTGTTCCTTCTTAGCTAAACTTTGGTCACGAGCTGCCAAAGCTAGTAAATTTGTTTGTGTCTCTACTAACTGACCAGCAAGAGTTAGGTCAATTTCGCTTTTCTGTCCTTGGTTGAGGAGATTACCTGCTGAGGCGTTGACATTACTCTGTTGTCCTCCCAGAGTATTTCCTGCTTCTTGTTGCAATAACTCTTTCTGTTTTTGGAGTTGTTCTACTAGCTTAATTACACTAGGAGCTTGATCGGTGAAGCGCAAGCGTTCCTGCGCTAAAGCCAATTGCGTTTTTTGAATTTCGTTAAGTAGTGCTTGGTAACGAGTAGACTGACTCAAACGCGCTTCTACGAGAGCATTCTGTGGAGTACTCTGCAACTGTTGTTGCAAAGATGCGTAACGAGCTCTAGCCTCTTCATATTGAGCGCGAGTTGTGCGTCGGTCTTGAAGAATAGCGTTTAAATTTTCTTCCAGAGATTCTGCTTGCGCTTCTGGGTCAATTAAATTTTGATTTCTGCGGAAGCGCTGCAAGTTTGCTTCTGCTTTATTTACTTCTTCTACAGTGTCTCTTAACTGTTGCTGAACAACTCTTAGACCTTTTCTTAAACGCTCGGCTTGTTGTTGTCTGTTATATTCCAAATATACTTGTCTGATTGCATTTAGAACTCTTTCTGTTTTATCTGGATCTATATCGGTATAATCCGCTTGAAAAATATTGGTAGCAAGATTGTCTTCTTTTGTTCTTAATTGATTTAATACCAAAGCTCTCTGAATCTGATCAGCTGTGATATCTGGGTACTCAGGCTTGAGTTTATCAACTGCTTTTTGAATAAGCGCCGAACTCTGCATAATATTAAGCTGAGTAGCAGTATCAACAACAACATTAGAGTCCGTAAAATTACCTCCAGTTGTTGTGTCTTGTGTGTTTTGTTTGTAGTTAGGTTCTACTAACAGCTGCATTGAGCTTTTGTATGTTGGTGGTGTTCTTTTCGTGATCAAAGCGGCACCAGCGATACAGGTAACAAATACTACTAAAAACCAAGGAAGTCTGCGGATGAGAACCGCAAAAATTTGCCCATAACCCGGTTCTGTTTCATTAACTGGATTTACATGGGGACTCAGACTGGATTGAATCACGTTTACTATTCCTCAGCTAACAAGTCAAACTAGTGAACTGTTTAAATTACAAGCTTGATCAACAACTTGCTCAACTTTACTAAAGAAAGCTTCTTCTGAAAAGTTTGCCACTGCATGATTACGGATATCTTCGTAATCCCAATCAATTTCTTTGGCTTCTAGTAGAGCTGCTTGAAGAGATTCAGGTGTTTGCCTTTTAAAAAATACTCCAGTTTTACCGGGTATTTGAGTATCCAAGACTCCACCTGCCCCATAGGCGATTACTGGTGTTCCACTAGCATTAGCCTCTACTGGAACTAATCCATAGTCTTCTAGAGCAGCTACTATGATAGACTTAGCTTTAGCGAATAATTGCGTACGTTGGCTATCTGTGACGTGTCCTAAAAACTCTATATTGCTAAGAGCTTTTGATTGTAATCGTTCTCGCTCTGGACCATTCCCTGATATTAATAATCGCCATCCCAGCCAATTAAAAGCTTCCACTATTATATCAAGACGTTTGTAGCTAATCATCCGAGCCGAAGCTAGATAATAATCTTCTTTAGATTTTGCGAAAACAAACTTACTAGTATCAATAGGATAATTAATAACAATAGCTTTTTTACCGTAAGTAGTTTGAATACGACGAGCTACAACGCTGGAATTTGCTATGTAAAGGTCTGGTTCCTGTGCATATGCAAGATCCACCTTTCTCATCACTTGAAAAACTTGCTCGATTAAAGGAGCAAAATATCTATAATCTCCGTACTCCCGTAAATATGTTTCTGTATCCCATAAAAAACGAGTGATGTTATGACAAAAGCAGATATGCTTGGCTGAAGGGTTTTTCCGTACTGCTTTAGCGAAACTGGTGCTACTGCTAATAATCAAATCATATTCGTGTAAGTCTAAAGCACGAAAAGCTGGAAAATAAAAAGGTGCCATAAGGCGAAAATATTTTGCAGCGCCAGGAATATTTTGCAAAAAAGTTGTGTTGACAATTCGCTCGCCCAAGTCGATTGTTTGCTGGGGGTCATACAAAGAGGTGTATATATCTGCTTGGGGGTAGCGTTTACAAAGCAATTCAAAGACTCTTTCGGCGCCGCCTCGCTGGGTTAAGTAATCATGTACTAAAGCTACTTTCATATTCTTTGTAAATTAACTCTATACAACGGCAGTAATAAAAAAATTCATATTCAATACCATACTCACGCTTAGTTATTTTGTAGATTACGTCGTTAATACAATCTGTAAACAGGAAAATCCTGAAATATTTTTTTATTTTTCAAAAACTTCTCTGTGAATTCCGATTTTTGTAAATTTATGATGAAGTGTTGCAGATTGTACAAACAAGAAGGTGTGGGTTTGTTAAGGGTTTGTATGATTTAATGTCTGAATCTAAATAATCTATCCATCCTACTTGTCTACAGAATAAAGATATATGATGGTTTTTACCTGTATTGTTACCTATTGACCAATTCGATAAATTTTGCAATAAGTCTATTGCTAATTTGTCAAGTAAGCTGAGTAGTAATTTGTTAAGACTTGGCATCAGTGATTGAATGATTAGTGTTTTTAGCGTTTTTAAACCCCTCATATCAAAATTTTCCTTGAAATTAGAGCAAAAGTTTAGTATTATATGATCTCGTTTACGAAAACTTTAATTTTTGGAAGTAAGTAATTACGAGATACCCCAATTTACACTATCTTGGATAGCGTATTCACTAAGGATACATACGTTTATTATAAATTTTTATTATTTTTGCAGATATTTCATTAAAATGTAAATTCTAAGGAATCTCATCAGGCATTTGAGATGTGGTAAAGTTTTCAACTGCCCATAAATGTTGCGATCGCAAAGCGGCAAATAAGATCAGTCTTTTCTCTTGAACCGAACCCAAGGATAAATTAAGACCTATTCATGATTTTGGCTAAAAATAGCCAAACTTGGCTAAACCTACATTTTGAGTATCAGTATTCAGATAGTGTTTTTAGGTTGCCATTGCCTAATTTATACTTAAGAACTAATGATGTAAGGAGTATATTATACTACTTTTTTGATTCAGAATGCGAGTATATAAAAAAACTAGTTATAAAAATTCTAATCAATTCTGTTACAATAAGTTAATTTTTTGAAAAGGCAAAATATAAACGGGAAAGGGATGCATATTTATCCCTTTCCTCCCTAATCAAAAAGTATTGGTGCTACCCCTATTGGGCATTAACCTAATTACCCAACAGCTGTCAAGGTTTTAGAAGAAGCGAAATAGGCGTTTTGTTCTGCTCTGAGTTGATCGCAAAGTCTACTCTCTGGTAGTTCGACATCATCGTAGGTAAGAACTTGATCCTTGGAAATATCTCGTTTCAGACGACATCCTTCAGCTAAACCCATTGGTAAAATATTTTGCTCTTGGACTATGTTAGAATTCTCACACTGTCCGTAGGTCATGTAGTAGCCAATGCCATCCAAGGTTTCTCCTGCTTTCAAGTCAATTTTGGCAGTGGTGACAACATCAACAATGGGAGCGCCTAAGGGACTCAACACATAATCTTGGAAGAGAACAGCGCGAGCAACGGACAATGGTACTTCAAAATGGCAAAGGTGGTAAGGAGTATAGAAGCTATACAGTGGACCTTCACCTAATTTGTACAAGTTGAGGTAATGCTGTTGCTTGGGATCGTCGTGAGTACCAAAGACAAATACTCCTGGTCCTGGTTTGGCACCAACTACATAATCAACAATACCGCCGAGTTCTTTAAGTTGCTCAACGTCATACATTTTGGTCATTTCATCAACGTGACCATCAAAGTTATATCCCAGCATTCCTCGCTTGGCAACCTTCATACCTGTACCATTGGCAACGATCGCCTGCTCGAAGGAAATTTTTGTCCCATCAGCAAAACTAGTCACCATATGCGCTTTTTGTCCCCAGCGCTTGGCAAATGCTTCTTGGGTGGTGGGGTTGCGATACGGATCTTGTAAACCCTTAATATTACCACACAACAAAGGAGTTAAACCAATACTTTTCACAAAGCGGTAGAGGTTCATTTGTACCCCTGGCTGATCACCATCGCAAGCGGAGAGAATGACACCAGCTTTGTCAGCGTACACTTTCAAAATAGAACCGATAGTCCCATCAAGTTCAGCATTCATCATAATCACGTGCTTACGATGGGCGATCGCTTCCATGATCACATGAGCGCCAAACTCCACAGCGCCGGTAACTTCTATTAAGGCATCAATACCTTCCGCACGGCAAAGCAACATCGCATCTTCGGTGACTGCATAACCCCCACTGGCGATCGCAGCTTCTAATTCAGTCACAGTGTTAGCAACTTTAAAATTCTCAATCCCTGCTTCTGAATAAGCTCGTTTTGCTGCATCAACACTGCGGTTAGAGATCGCTACTAACTCCATACCAGGAACAGAGTTAGCGATTTGATTCGCAATTCCCCGACCCATAAAGCCTGCACCAATCATACCGACTTTTACGGGGTTCCCTGCTTCTGCACGAGCAGCTAAAGCGCGATCAACAATAATCATTTACTTACAACTCCTGTTTTTTATCTTTTAAATACATACGGAAAATCTATCTGTGTCTATCGGTGGTCGATAGATAAAAAAATTATTTTTCTCCCACCTTGAATCTACACCAGATATAATTTTTTCTATTTGGAACCACCAACAGTCATCATTGACATTAAAGGCCAGTTCAAATCTTTTTCAGAAATTTCTGTCACTTCTAAGGGCCATTTGATGTTAAAGAAAGGATCATCATAGCGCAGACCTCTTTCATAACCTGGAGTATAAAACTCACCAACTTGATATGTAACTTCTGCTCCATCGGTGAGCGCTTGATAACCATGGGCAAACATTTCTGGTACATATAAAGCTCGATGATTTTCAGCGCTTAGTTCCACACCAAAATGTTGTAAAAATGTGGGAGATTCGGGACGCATATCAATGATGACGTCATAGATAGCGCCTTGAGTACAACGAATTAACTTTGTTTCTGCGGCTGGGGGAACTTGATAATGCATTCCCCGCAAAGTTCCTTTTTTATGGTTGAAAGAAAGATTGCATTGAGCAACAGTTGGCTTTAAACCATGTGCTTCAAATTCTTTAGCACAAAAAGTACGAGCAAAAAAACCACGATGATCGTGCTTTTCTTCTAAATCAATAATGTATGCATCTTTGAGTTCTGTTTTGGTGAAAATCATGACTAACCTCGTTAAATCAATATTTAGGACGACAAGTAAATTTTTTTTGCGTCAGAAAATTAGTTGCTATTAACTGACATACTATTTTGTTTATTAATGTTTCTTCGTTTTAATCTCATCAAATATGTTGTGATGTACCTGGAATTTTTCGGTAAGTTTATGTAACAATTTAATTGACAAGTTCGTACAGTTTGAAAACCGTTGACTGTATGGGCTAGCTGTGGTTATTGCTATTCAAATAACTTAACAAAACTCTCTGTACGAATTGTCATCCTAAGCAATAGATTCATGATTTACGATCATTTCTATTGACAACTGCCATTTCTATTTCTCTAGCAGGTATAACCACTTCCACAGCAGAGATGCTGACTAAACTTAAATAGGGAAGTATTGTAGTGACAGCTAGAACTGGCCATCTTCTCAAAGCTCCAAAGAAAACTCTCCAGTTATTTTTGGTAAAATGCTTTAAAACCAATTTTCGACAAAATAAATTGGAATATCCTGCCTCCATTAATTTCACATAAAGTAAAGGTAAATCAATATATTGCATTTTCAGAAGTGTTTTTGGTTCGCGCATCCAGTAACTACTACCGAAGGCACTTTCCACATAGGTCTCTTTGGTGATTTTTACACTTCCATGAGCAGCGCAGTATGCAGTCCAAAATACTTGCGCCTCCATATTTTTCACACCTGTTGACCATTTTCTAACGGCGTGCTGTACCAAATCTGTTCTATAGACTTGTGCAGTCATAAAGCCAACACCAGAGTGATTTTCTTGGATACAACGCTCAAAAACAGCCTTCCCGTTAGAACATACTTGTTCATTTTCAACTTGATAGCAACGTTCATAAATTAAATTACCAGTAGGCTCATGGCGACAAGAAAAATTAAGAATTAATAATGATAACTCTGGATGCTCTTTAATGTTTTTGACTACGTAACCAAGTGTTCTTTCCTGTATAGGATCGTCATCGCCGATTGTCCAAATATATTTACTTGTTGCTGTTTCAATACAATAAGCAATGTTCTTCATCACACCAAGATTTTCACTATTTCGATTGGCATGAAATTTAGTTTTTGGAAAACTCGGCAACCATTTCTGAATAATCTCTTGGGTATTATCTGTTGAACCGTTATCAGAAACGATAATTTCACACTCAGATTCAAAACCATTAATTGCTTTGGCTAACCAAGCTAATTGCTTATCGAGTAGGTGTCCACGGTTATAAGTAGGAATTGCAATTGTGAGTACTGTATCCATATTTATTTTTTGACAGATGAGGTATAGCCTTTACTATGCAATGCTTGAGAGACACACCGAGTCTGAGATTTATACAAAAAAAGATTGGTAAAATTGCAGATTTATCAAAGCTGATTGATTCTGAATCTGCAAGAATTTTATCTTACCAATCAAATTATCTAGTTAATATTTAGCCCAGAAGAAATCTTTATCAATTTGCTGTGTACGAATCAGATATTCTAGTTGCTTCAATCGAGTAAAACCTCTAGATAAGAAGACTTCCTCACTCATATCAATTTTGGTAAATAAATCAAATAATTGTTTAGCACCTAGTTGTGCGTTCCAATCACACTTAAAGCCGGGTAAGATGGTATTGATTTTCTCAAAAGAAACTCGATAACTACGGTTGTCTGATCCTTGTTGGCCAAAACTTAATTTACATCCAGGGAAAGCATCCGCAATAATTTCAGCTATTTCTTTAACTCGATAATTATTGGCGGTGTCGCCGACATTAAAAATTTGATTGTGTACAATATCGCGAGGAGCTTCAAGGGTACAGACAATAGCTTTACAAATGTCTAGCGCATGAACTAACGGACGCCAAGGTGTACCGTCGCTAGTCATTTTGATTTCTTTCGTAGTCCATGCTAAACCTGCTAAGTTATTTAAAACAATATCAAAGCGCATTCTCGGAGAAGCACCAAAAGCAGTAGCATTTCGCATGAAGGTAGGAGAGAAGTCATCATCAGCAAGTGGTTTGACATCTCGTTCTACTAGTGTTTTACATTCTGCGTAAGCTGTCTGAGGATTAACAGCAGATTCTTCGGTGACGTCTCCTTCAGTTGCTACACCGTAAACACTACAGGAAGACATGTAGACAAATCTACGTACCCCTGATTCTTTTGCTAGGTTGGCAAGACGGACTGAACCTTTGTGATTAATATCATATGTAATATTAGGTGCTAGTTGTCCAGTTGGATCGTTAGAGAGTTCCGCCATATGGACTACTGCTTCGACACCTTGCAAGTCTTCTGGAGTAATGTGACGAATGTCTTTGTTGAGGGTTTTAGCTGTGAATTCAGTACCGTTATATAACCAACCTACTTTATAAAACCCAGTATCTACACCAATAACTTCATGACCTCTTTGAATCAATAAAGGAGGTAATAATGAGCCAAGATAACCTTCTGTTCCTGTGACAAGAATCTTCATTTTTAAAAGTCCTTTGTGTTGATAGATTAATTCTGATTTCGTTTACAAATAAATTGGTCAAATTACACTATTACCGCTTCTTTGCAAGTAGGGAATATGTTCGTTAATAGCTGCTCCAGTCATTGTTTGTCCAGAAAGTTTGTAGTAAGGACTTCAGTCCTGTCCTTATTTTCTCAGCACTAAGAGTGCTGACTACAAACTCTCAAAACTCGCTTGACATTTCAAGCAACCGGGACTATTCACGCCAACAATCATTTTGTGATTAGGCGACTGTGGTTTGCAGATGCTGTGGTTGGGGAATTTGAGCAACTATGGCTTTACCAATTTCAATCGAAGAAGTTGCTGCTGGAGAAGGTGCATTGCATACATGAGCGGTATTTTGACCATGAATAATCAAAAAGTCATCCACCAATTTACCGTCATTCATCAATGCTTGAGCGCGAACTCCAGCATGGGTAGGAATTAAATCTTCTGATTGTACTTCTGGAATTAGTTTTTGCAAGCTTTTGGTAAAGGCTGCTTTACTAAAGGAACGAATTATTTCTTTGATTCCTTCGTCTGCGTGTTTAGCTGCTAGCTTCCAAAAACCAGGATAGGTCATGACTTCAGCAAAATCACGTAAGTCAAAGTCAGTCTTTTTATAACCTTCCCGTTTCAGACTCAAAACTGCGTTCGGTCCCGCGTGAACACTACCATCAATCATCCGGGTGAAATGAACGCCTAAGAAGGGAAAGTCAGGATTGGGAACTGGATAGATCAGACCTTTGACGAGAGAGCGTTTTTCTGGAACTAGCTCGTAGTATTCTCCCCGGAAAGGTACAATTTTTGCTTTGGGATCTACTTTACCTAATTTGGCAATGCGATCGCTATGTAAACCAGCACAGTTAATTACATACCGAGTTTCAAAAGTCCCGTTATTTGTCTCTAATACCTGACGATTACCACTGGGAACTATTTTTTCAACTTTTGTGTTGAGCCGTAATTCCCCGCCTTGTTGGCTAATTATCTCGGCATATTTGAGACAAACTTGCTTGTAATTAGCTATACCTGTCGAGTAGACATAAATTCCACCGACACTGGTAACGTGAGGTTCAAATTCTTTGACTTCTTCTGGAGTAATTCTTTTGACTTTAATACCGTTGTCTAAACCACGCTTATACAGATTTTCTAAGCCTGGTAATTCGCTTTCATCGGTAGCAACTATTACTTTACCACAAACTTCGTAATCAATTCCATGCTCTTGGCAAAATTCTACCATTGATTGGCAACCATCACGGCAGAATTTAGCTTTAAAACTCCCTGGCTTATAGTAAATACCAGAGTGAATTACACCACTATTATTGCCAGTTTGATGAAAAGCCCATTGGCTTTCTTTTTCCAGAACTAAAATCTTCGCATTGGGATAGGTTTTCCCTAAGGCCATACCGGTGGAAAGACCAACAATACCTCCACCTATAATTGCAAAATCGTACATCGGTTTTATTGCCCCTGTCACCACTAAATAATTATGAATTCGTTCTCATAAATTATAGTTTTGAGATTCCCTACCATACTTTCCAAGGCGCTTTGTTCTTATTCCATAAATCTTCTAAATAATTTTTATCTCTGAGAGTATCCATTGGTTGCCAAAAACCGTCATGTTTAAAAGCAGACAACTGTTCCATTCCAGCCAGTTTTTCTAATGGCTCTTTTTCCCAGACAGTAGAATCATCAGCAATAAAGTTGATGACTTCTGGTTCTAAAACAAAAAAGCCGCCATTAATCCAAGCGCCATCTCCTTCAGGTTTTTCGTGAAAACTACTGATTTTGGTTTGTTCACCTCCCAAGATAATTGCACCAAATCGTCCGGGTGGTTGCACAGCAGTGAGTGTTCCTAAAGTTTTTTGTTCTTTGTGGAATTTAATGAGTTCGGTGACATTTACGTTGCTGACACCATCTCCGTAGGTAAAGCAAAAAGTTTCATTACCAATATGTTCTCTGACTCGCTTTAATCTACCACCAGTCATGGTATTGTCACCTGTATTGACCAGAGTAACGCGCCAAGGTTCAGCATTACCTAAATGTACATTCATTTGGTTAAAGCGCATGTCAAACGTCACATCTGACATGTGCAAGAAATAATTAGCAAAATATTCTTTGATTACGTATCCCTTATAACCACAACAAATAATAAAATCATTAATTCCATGGGCGGAATAAATTTTCATGATGTGCCACAATATAGGCTTACCACCAATCTCCACCATGGGCTTTGGTTTCACACTGGTTTCTTCACTAATGCGTGTACCTAGTCCTCCAGCCAAAATCACTGCTTTCATGCAATAGCCTCTAAAGTTTTAGGTAGATAAATTTATATAGATAGGCAAATTTGAACGCTTGACACTATGACAAAACACTGTTTATTGCTATTTTTCTCAGTATACAATCTAACCGTATTTTTCTAGAACAGTGTAAAGACTAGGTAAATTAACTGCTTGTATGTGTAAAAAAATGGAGAAGATCCCAACAATCAGAGGAATAAAATTTTTAAATAAAATAACAATCCAAGTAAAAAATACATAGCATAAAACGGGGAAAATAAATATCTTTGAATTTGGAATAAAATTTACTTTTCTCATCAATAAATTGAGAGGCTTGTACCCTTAATTTATTAATTACGAATTACGAATTAGTAATTATTTTGGCACCCCCTACGAATTGGATGTTTTTTTATTTGGAAGTCACTAATAGCTTATAGGATAGCTGCCGTTGACGTCGAAGAATTTTACTCTTTCCAAATCAAATCGGCAGCTATTTGATAGTAAATTTTAAGTGGTTCCTAACGAGATTGTTGGGAGAAGCTAGCATTTTGGAATATAGTGTCACATTTATTTTCCACAACTATGCAAATACTGCTTAGTGCTTGTTGATAGCTTTCCTCGTCATCTTGCTCAAGAGAAATTTTAGCAGCCATTTGCAAATCTTTTACTGCTTTACTCTGATTGGTGCGAGATTCGTTACCACCATATTGGGCAAGTTCATGATAAACAATTCCTCGCTTCAGATACACTTTTGACAATCGCGGATTGATGTTTAATGCTCTGCTAAAGTCACCAATGGCTTTAGTATATTCTTGGTCAAAATTGCTGCTATATTGGGCAATTTGATAGCGGACAAGACCTAACTGATAGTGAGCTTCTGCTCTGGATGGACTAAGATTGATTGCTTCATTAAAATCAGCGATCGCGTGCTGATAATCTACCTGAGAATCACCGCTATATTTAGCCATTTGAGCGCGGACAATACCCCTTCTGATATAAGCTTCTACTTCATTGGGGTTTAAACGCAGGGCATTATTAAAATCAGCAAGAGCTAAATTATAGTTTTTATCTTGGTCAGTGCTATATTCAGCTTGCATGTAATAGACATTGCCACGATTGACGTATGCTTTTACTTCTTTAGGGTTGATTTTTATTGCTTGATTGTAATCAGCGATCGCGGCGTCGTAATCTTTGAGATTATAGTGAGAATTGCCCCGGTTTACATAGGCTTTAGCGTTTTCAGGTTGTTGTTTAATTGCAAAGGTAAAGTTCTCAATTGCTTGCTCATAATTTTTGACTTTGTAAGCAGCATGACCTTGTTTGTAGTAATCTGCAAAACTCAGTTTCAGATTATGATCACGAGATTCAATTAAACTTTGTTGAGCTAACGAATCTTTACGTAGATAGCTACTGGTCAGATCCTTAGTTAAATCCAGATAGAAAAACGTACCAATACCAAATAAGGCAAAAATCACAGAATACAATCCAGACCGATTATAACGTCTATAAACACTAACCTGGCGTGGGGGTACGGGAGTGTAATAGCTATTTTGGTGGAAGGAAACAGTTGCGGGTTGTGGAAAACGGCGAGTTTGGGTAGAACGCCTTCTCGTGGAAATACGAGGTTTGAGGTGTTCTCTGGTAGCGATTACCTGTGGAGATGGGAAGGGGTCGCGTCCTCCTAATCGAAGACTACGTTCGCACCAAGGGCAAATTTCTAGGTGGCTACTGTAACGGTGTTGTGCGTTTGTACTACAACTTACCAAAGCATCTTCCGCTTCTGCTAAGGCTAATACCCAACTTTGAGCGCTAGGACGCAACAGAGGGTTGCTATGACCATCTTCAAAACAACGTAAAAATAGTTCCTGCAAGCTGGGATGGAGAATTTTCCAAGGAGGAGCGATTGGGGTAGGTACGTAGGGTACGCTGCGGTTTTGACTATATGTAAAATGACCAGCTGCGATCCGTGCTTCGTAGGGTGGTGGTTCACCTGCACCTTGGAAGATACCAGAAAAGGGATGAGTTCCTTCCATCAATAGTTGGAAGATGAGTACTGCTAAACCGAATAAGTCATGGGGTACAGCGCGATCGCACTTAGCAAAGGTTTTATTCTGTAGTTCTGGGGGAGTAAATTCTGGTTTCCCGACCGGACAACGATAAACAAAATCATTGTCAGGATCGCGTACTTGGAATGAGTCTGTGTCTACGACTGTGACTAAGGCGGTGTCGCTCACCAGAATATTGGACTCATTCACGTCACCTACACAATAGCCACTAGCGTGTAAAGCTGCAAAGGCGGCTGCTAAGTTGCGAGCGGTGCGGAGCAGATATTGATAGCTAAATAAAGGACAGTGTTGTCGCCGGGTTCTGGGGTTGTAAAAGTCGATAATCGGACGCATTCCCCGAATCCGAGGCATTAAAAAACCGACGATGCGATCGCTACCATCTGCTGCTCGCAAAAGTTCTGTTGGCCAGGCAATGGAAATGTGTCCTAGACTAGCCGTTGGGTTTTCTGGTGGGTGATTGAGCATCACTTCCAGCTTTCGTGCCTGTACCTCAGATGGTTTGTGATAAACCTTGGCGACAGCACTCGCGTCAGTTGGCACTGTGTAAATACAAGCTTCACCGCCACGTCCTAAACTGACAGTGAGGTTAAGATGAGAAATTTGTTGGTTGGGAAGACAACGTAGTACCTGCATGATATATTTAATGTTAGGGAAGGTGTATGTAATTTTAAATAGCAATACTATTGCTAATTTTGTTAATCAGTTAATGCTGCTATTACCAGCGTTAAGTCATCATCTGTACGTTGGGTAATCCTATCTGAACGTAAAAACTTTACAAGTTGCTCTTTGGCGATGATTTTGTCCTCAGCACTGGCGACAAAATCGAATAAGGGAAAAAAGAAAGGTTTGTGAGGTACGCTTACAGCCATATTCATCGCTAGCAATTGTAAGCCATCAGTGAGAACACCAATATTGACAACCGGGTGACGCCACAGCTTTACTTGTACTTTTTCCATTGCAGTGGGAGAAACCAAAAAAGTGGTTTCGTTCATGTATTCACCATTATCAGGCATAGTTAAGGCAATCAAGTTGCCCAAACTATCCTTGGCGACTGCGACACCATCGCCGATCTGAGCTACTGCTACATTTTCGGGTGTGGCGACTAGAACAATTAAGGTGCTTGCTAAATCTTGGGGTTGTTTATTACAAGCAGCAGCTTCTGCTTCTACTGCTTTTCTGGCGGCTAGTATGGCGTCAGTTAGGAGCGATCGCGCAAAACCATCATCAATTAAAGCACGCCGGGAAACTTTCTGATGAGCAGAAATATTAGCTACTGCCGTTTCTGCTGCAACCATTGCTCCAACTTTCCCTAAAATTGCTGAACCCGCGCCATCTGCTGCTGACACCACCAAGACATTTTCAGGCAAGATTACAAAGTGGTGAGCGTCCTGACACAGCTGCTTATTTTTAACATGGCTTGTGCCACATACTGATGCAGCTACTACCCGCCATTGAGGTGTCTTTGTTGAAGTTTTCATAAACTCTAAATATTCCAACAGCTGTGTAAGTACAAAATATGCAATCTTACATCAAACAGAACCCCAACCAATCGGAGGTAGTGCCACCTGCTCATCCACTTTAGAATGAGAAACCGCTGACATACTGGCAGATAACCAGACAAACAGCTCGACAAAGTTTAATCCCGTTAGCTTTAAGGGGGTACGTACAGCTATTTGACTTAAGCGTGCCATATTAGCATTTTCCACACCTACCGTAAAAAAAGCAACACGTTTATTTACTTCATCTGCTTGCAGTCGTTTTGCGGCCTGATCTACCAAATTATCTGCTTCACCTTGCGGTTCTCCGTCAGTAATCATGAACACCCAAGGACGATAGTAAGCAATACCATTAGCGCGATACTGAGCTTTGCGTTCTTGAATTAAGTCCAAAGCTTTATGGATACCAGAACCCATATTCGTTAGCCCCTGCGCTGTGAGTATGGGCGGATTGAACTGGTCGGCAGTCACGAAGTCTTGTACGATGTTGATATGACTATCAAAAGTAACTATTGCTACCTCTACTCTTCTGGAAGCCAAGGAATTTTTAATTAATTCATCCCTAAAGCTCAGTAATCCTTCATTTAATGCATTGATTGCCATTCCTTGCATTGAGCCAGACGTATCAAGTAGTAATACGCAAGGACAACGTGGTTCTGGGTTCTCAGCAAACTCAACGACTTCATCAAGTCTTAATGTATCGGTCATAACTTTTTGTGTTATACTAAACTTAAAACTACTATTTTCCTTGCTCTCAAAAAGTATATAGTTTCTAGGTTTGCAAGACTACCTAGATGCTTTTGGATTTTAGATAGTTTACTAGTTATTAAACAATTAGCAATACCCAAATTACATAAAGGTTTCAAAAGTATTCCTTAAGAGTTAGTGCTGTAAAAGAGAAGTTACTAAGGCTTTGCATTGACTGTAGAAGCTTATTTAAAATAACTTATACATATAATTTATAGAATACAATAACTGCGTAACTGAAGCCGGTAGGATATTTTAAAGATTTCATGTAGAAGATTCGTTTTTTAGGTAAAAGTAATTAAACATTATTAGCATTCTCATCATTAGTTGATGGAAACTATATCAAAAGACGGAACAAGTCAAAGCAAAAACTTCAAAAATTTGTTGCAGCACCTATACAAAATTTAACAACTCTCCTGAGAGTAGGTTTTATAGCTTGTAAGATATACATGACAAGTAGAAAAATATTTTTGCAAAGAAATTAGAAATAACAAAATGCAAAACTCGCCGAAGAATGCGAATGCTCATACAAACTGCTATTTTCCCGTAAATTCTCCAAGGAAATGAATAATTACGGCACATTCACAAATCTACGTCCTCTAAGTTTGTTAAGACAATTATCCAACTGTTCTGATAGTACTCATTTACAAGCGCTGAGTAACTCAGTTACCTGGTCTATTTTTCTTGATCAAGGCAAAATTACATTTGCTACCCATTCCATCGAACCCTTCGATAGACTAGAACGTCACTTGCGTCGCCTCAGTCATCGGATTCCCACCCTTAGTAGTGAAATTCGTATTCAATTACGTCTACTATTTGAACCAGATTCTTATACTCAGTCAACAGAACTGCATAATTCAATTTCTGAAGAATCTATTAGTGATCAAAGACCTTATGAATATCAGGCTATTTGCTGGTTAGTCAGTCAAAAACATCTCAACCCTACCCAAGCAGCCGTACTACTTCAAGAATTGGCAAAAGAAGTAATTGAATCGTTTATCTTAATCAAACAAGGTAATTATGAATTAAAAGAAAATCCAGAACGGATGCCAATCATTTGTAGACTTGATGTTGGAAAACTGCTAGAACGTTGTCAAGGCAGGTTACAAGATTGGAAGTCTTTCGCACCGCATATTTCATCTCCGTATCAGCGTCCATATTTGCGTGTGAAAACCTTAAGTTCACAAACAGATTTACCAGAAATACAGCAAAATCTCAGTGAATGGATGAAAGGTTTTAGCCTACGTCATCTCGCAGTGATTATGAATCAAGATGAAATCCATGTGCTGAAAACGCTGTATCCATACATCTTAAATGGGGCAATTTTATTGCATGAACCAGATCCGCCCTTTGATAAATTACCTAAAACCTTTGAACAAATAACAGAAACCGATCAGATAAATTTATTAAAAAAACAAGAATTAGCAGATATATCTTCTGTAGAAAATAGTAATACAAAAACTCAAACAATTTCTGACGATTTATCACAGGTTACTCAGGCGAGAAGAAAAAAATTACAAGAATTTACAAATCCCATTAACATTAACCCAAATCTGCAACAAGCTAATCCTGCTCCTACCAGTATCCGCAAAAAATATAAAATTGTTTCTATAGATGATAGTCCAACATTTCTGAGAGAAATTAGCCGTTTTTTAGAAGAAGAAAACTTTTCGGTAATCACAATCAGCGATCCACTCAAAGCAGTCATGGCAGTGATTAGACATAAACCAGACTTGATTTTATTGGATCTGAATATGGAAGGAATTGATGGTTATGAATTATGTCGGATCATTCGTAATAATTCGATGTTTAAAGAGACACCAATCGTGATGGTTACAGGTAGCAAGGGAATTGTAGATAAAGTTAGAGCCAAATTTGTCGGAGCATCGGGATATTTAACAAAACCATTTACGCGTGCAGATTTACTGAAAATGGTATTTATGCATTTAACATAAGAATTTGATCAAGAATCCAGAGTCAAAAATTTTATAGTTGTGAATTCGCATACTTAATTGATTTAATTTTATTTTATACGATTAAAAATATAATATGGATGAGGAACTTAGGCGATTAATTCTAAAATAGTCTTTGCATTCTGAATTTCAGTTCTGATTTCGCACAAGCACACATTCCATGCGTATTTCTCTTAAATGGCTACGGGAACTAGTCGAGGTAAAACTTAACCCGGAAGAATTAGCAGAAACTCTGACAATGGCAGGGTTTGAGGTAGAAGATATTGAAGATCGCCGCACTTGGGCAAATGGTGTTGTGATTGGGAGAGTGCTTGAACGCCAACCCCATCCCAATGCTGATAAATTAAGTGTTTGTCAAGTTGATATCGGAACAGGAGAAACTCTCAATATTGTCTGCGGCGCTCCTAATGTCCGGGCAGATATTTATGTGCCTATTGCAACAGTAGGTACTTATCTACCAAATATCGATTTAAAAATTAAACCTGCAAAACTGCGTGGTGTCCCATCCAATGGCATGATTTGTTCTTTGAAAGAACTAGGTTTACCAACTGATGTAGACGGAATTCATATTTTTACCCAAGAGAATCTGCAATTGGGTAGCGATGTGCGTCCTTTGCTGGGTTTAGATGATGTTATTCTCGATGTGACTGCTACTGCTAACCGTGCTGATGCTTTAAGTATGGTGGGTATAGCGCGGGAAGTTGCAGCGCTGACAGGTGCAAAAATAACTATTCCAGAGCCTAGTGAAGTTTCAGTTTCGCAAGGTGCAGGAAATTTAGTTATTAAAGTAGCTGATACGCAAGCTTGCCCCGCCTATATTGGTACAGTGATTGAACAGGTAAAAATTGCTCACTCTCCTGATTGGTTACAACAGCGTTTACGGGCTGCGGGAGTCAGACCAATTAATAATGTAGTTGATATTACTAACTATGTATTGTTAGAATGGGGACAGCCATTACACGCATTTGATCGCGATCGCCTGGTTTCCATCGCCGGAAGCGAAAAAGTAGCCATTGGTGTTCGCTTTGCTAATGCTGGAGAAACCCTCAAAACCCTAGACGGACAAACTCGTACCCTCACCACCCAAAACTTACTGATTACCGCCAACGATAAACCCGTTGCTTTGGCTGGTGTGATGGGTGGCGAAGACAGCGAAGTCCACGCAGGTACACAAAACCTAGTATTAGAAGCAGCCTTATTTGATTCCGTAGCGATTCGTCGCTCTTCCCGGAGCGTGGGTTTAAGAAGTGAATCTTCATCTCGATACGAACGAGGTATAAATAGCGCTGGGTTGGAAATAGCCACACGCCGCGCCCTGAGTCTGATTACCGAACTCGCTCAAGGAAATCTTGTGACTCAGGAAATTTCCGATACTCGCCCCGAACCATCAACTTGGACACGTTCGATAGAACTACGATTAGATCGGGTGAATCAAGTGTTGGGGCCTGTTGATTCTGGTAAGCAACCAACAGAACTACAACCTGAAGATGTAGAACGCACCCTGACTGCATTGGGATGTCAACTAACTCCTGTTGGTGAGCGCAAATGGACAGTGACAGTACCGCCCTACCGTTACCGCGACTTAGAACGGGAAATTGATTTAGTTGAAGAAATTGCTCGTCTCTACGGCTACAATCGTTTCTGTGACACCTTACCAGAAAAGTCAGAAGCTGGTTATCTGCCTTTTGATGTGGAAATAATGCGTCAATTACGCGCATGTTTGCGAGCAGAAGGTTTGACAGAATTAATGCATTACTCCTTAGTCAAGCCAGGAGAAGATAGACAAATAGCGCTGGCAAATCCTTTATTTGTAGAGTATTCAGCCCTACGCACAGATTTAATAGCTGGGTTAATAGATGCTTTTGTGTATAACTTAGAACAAGGCAACGGGGCGCTCAACGGTTTTGAAATTGGACGCATTTTTTGGCAAGAAGAAACCGGATTGCAAGAAGCAGACGCCATAGCTGGGATTTTGGGAGGCGATCGCAGAACTAGCAAGTGGACAAGCAGTGGACGCGAGCAACCCATGACTTGGTATGAAGCCAAAGGTATTTTAGATAGTGTATTTCAGCGTCTGAGTTTGGAGGTGGAATATCAACCAGATTGTCGTGATCAGCGTTTACATCCAGGTAGAACCGCCTCTTTATGGATTAGAGGTAACAGACTTGGTATCTTTGGGCAGTTACATCCCCAACTGCGACACGAAAGAAGCTTACCAGAAGCAGTTTACGTGTTTCAATTAGATTTAGATGTGCTATTGGATGCACTAGATCAAGATGAAATTGCCGTACCCACATTCAAGCCTTATTCTACCTATCCAGCTACAGACAGAGATATTGCCTTCTTTGCACCTGTAAAGGTGACAGTTGCCGAAATTGAAAAAGCAATTACCAAAGCAGGTAAAGATTTACTCGAATCTGTAGAACTGTTTGATCAATATCGTGGCGAACACGTACCCCAAGGACAACGGAGTTTAGCATTCCGCCTCATTTATCGAGCAAGCGATCGCACCCTCACTGATGCTGAAGTTGAACCCGTGCATCAAAAAGTTCGCGATACATTGGTCGAAAAATTTGGTGTTGCTTTGAGAAGTTAATCATTAAATAGTAGGGGCGAAGGCTATTTGCCCCTATTATTTACTAAAAATCTTGGGAATATACAACATATGGCAAAATACATCATGTGGGGGACTTACTGTGAAAATGTCCTCGAAAAACGCGCTCCCTACCGCCAAGCCCATTTAGATGGATTAGCAAAACAAAAAGAATCTGGTGTCCTAATTACCATTGGCCCTACCAAAGATTTAACAATGGTTTTTGGTATCTACGAAACCGAGAACGAAGATGCTGTACGCCAATTAGTGGAAAATGATCCCTACTGGCAAAACGGAATTTGGACTGGATATTCTATCAAAGAGTGGATTCAGGCATTTTAAATCTCAGGCAAATGGCAGAAGGTACAAGCATTAGAGAGGGAGTAATATTTTAATATCTTTCATTTCCTCACTTTTTTGTACGGTTATCATGAAAGATTTCTCATGCAAAAAAACTAGCAATTGCCTAGACTAAAAGTATGGTCAAAAACAACTATCTCAACTTTGACTATTTTTAAATCACTGATGTTTAGTTGAGAAGGAAAGTCGATGAACAAGATTTTTAAACGCGCATTTTTACCTGGCTTACTAGCCACAAGTTTAGTTGGTGCTAGCTTTGTTCCTGCTAAACCTGCTTCTGCTGATGAATACATACTACAAGACCTCGGTATTGGAGCCGGTGCCGGTGTAGTGACTGGTGCGATCAGAGGACGTGGTTCTGTAGTAAACAACGCTGTGAAGGGTGCAGCGGCTGGTGCTGCTGTCAACGCCGTTCATGGTACACGACGCCAGTACCAAAACCGTCAGAAGCGTAATGTGGTTCAAGATGTGGGAGTCGGTGCAGCGGCAGGCGCCGTAACTGGTACAATCCTACGTGGTAATACCAGACATGTTCTTGGTGATGTAGTTGATGGTGCAGCCGCAGGTGGAGCCATTAATGTCCTCACTAATGGAAAAAGGCAGTAATTTAGAAATTAGCTGCTTAGAGTAAGGGCGCACAGCCATGCGCCCACCCTAAATTGTGCAATGTTAGTCTTCTTCTGCGGCTGGTAAGGGGAATCTTTCACCAGCTAGATAAGCAGCAAAATTTTGTTGGAAGTAAAGCCAAGAAGTCATGTCTTCGACATCCAAAAAGGATTTCGGAGCATTTTTGTATAGAGGAACACGAGTATTTATTTCATCTTTGAGCAGTTGGGGTAATGCATCGAAGCCTTGGACTTTGCTACCGTAAGCACTGTAGATTAGATAACCAGAGCGATCGCCCATTTTCATCCAGGGTAGCCATTGACCAATCCTATCCCAACTTAATCTCAGTTGAGAAACTGAAGGTAGTTTCAAATTAAATAAATCTGTGGTGGGAACTGTAATTTTAAATAACTCTGCTGCTTGATAAGTGGATTGAGGAGTATATTGAGCTAATTTAGCATCTTCTATTAAGGGGTTAGGATAGGTAGGAAATATATCAAATACAAAAGTTGCACTTTCACCATCTATCTGCGCTGGAAACTTGCCTTTAAAATGACCTTGTACTGGGTTATTAGCGACGTGCATGACTGGAACTGTTTCTCCTGTCCAAGGATTATCCCATTTATGCAAAATCTCTTCTGTTTCAGGGTTGAGGTAATAAGTCAGTTCCCTGGAGGTAAAATCCCAGCAATCTGCTTCTGTAGGAATGCATCGGCTCACACTCATGCCGACCATTTTAAATAAGAGTGTCCGTTTTTCACCTGGGACAAAAGCGTATATTTTACCTGTCCAGCTTAAAAAGCTTGATTCGGCAGGATCAAGGGACGAACGAGTTTTCACCCACTGTGATGCTTCTAATTCTTGAATTTGGGCAACCATTTTGTGGCTCCTGACTAATAATTAAACAATACCTTTTTTAGTGAAAGATTTGTTGTAGCCCACTTTTGGGTAAAACGGTAGTGTTGTTTGTGTATGGTCTTGTCATTGGAGATGATAGTTGATGATGCCTACTGAAAGTTAAGAGTCTATAAGAAATTGTGAATTCCGAATTCGGAATCTATAATCCCAAATCCTGGACAGTATAGACTTTTGACTGCCTAAAAAGGCTATTTTTTGGGGGGTGAATAATATTTATTAGTAAGGGAATATATGTAGTAGGGACGCACAGTCGTATGTCCTTATGCTTATCTAGTAAAAAACTTTTTATGACAAACCAGAACATTAAGATGCTATTCGTCGTCTACATTTTCTATTCCTGAGCAATTTCCCTCATTTTAGGAACTTGGTATGTAAAATTAGTGTCATCAATAACACTGAGAAACTTTTAGACAATCATCTAATGAAAATGCCAAGGAAAGTAATAAAATTGGGAATAAAAATCTCATTTATCATTGCCAGTATTGCGATCGCATCGATAGTAAAAACGGTAGCATTTGCTGACGAAACACCACCACCCATATTTGGTGATGTCAGTATTAGTCCGAAATTTCTTCCAGATCCTTTTCAGGTTCGCGGAATGAGTGGGGGTTCATTACCAGGAAATCAGGTTGTCGCTAAAAGAGAAACGTCTACAGGAGCATGTACAGGATTTGTTGATCAAAAACCAGACCATCAACTTGAGTTAGGAAAAAAATTCGATTACTTGAAGCTGCAAGTAGATAGTCCGGAGGACACAACATTGATTATTAGTGGTCCAGGTGGTACTTGGTGTAATGACGATTTTGATGGTAAAAATCCTGGTATAGTTGGTGAGTGGCTACCTGGAACCTATCAAATTTGGATTGGTTCCTATAACAGAGATGAGTATTTTCCTTATACTCTGAAAATTACGGAAGCAAAATAAAAAAACAGGGTGCTATAAATCCTGAAATAATAGCCCTGTTTACAGTTATCGCCATTCCTCTCTCTATTCATTCAGGCGACGTCTGTTGATTCGCCGCTACACCCTCTATGCACGTAACAATATTCATAACTCTCTAACAGCGATCGCTTCGAGATATTGTCCAATTTTTGATTTCTACATTAGGAAGTTTGGCAAAATTATAGAAGTACAAGAAGTCACTACTAATTACTAATTATTTACGCAAATATGACATTAGTTGTTGCTACATTTTATAAGTTTGTTAAACTGCTAGATTACGCTGAAAAACAGCAATCTTTGTTGTCTTATTGCCAAGCACAAGGTATCAAGGGAACTATTTTACTAGCCCAAGAAGGTATAAATGGTACGATCGCAGGTTCTCGTGAGAGTATTGATTCAGTATTATCTTTTTTGCGGTCTGATTCTCGTTTTGCTGACTTAGAACATAAAGAGTCTATCGCTGAAGAGCCACCTTTTCAGCGTTTGAAGGTACGCCTGAAAAAAGAAATAGTCACTATTGGACTACCTAATATTGACCCCAATGAAAAAGTCGGAACTTATGTTGCTCCCAAAGATTGGAATAGGATAATTTCTGATCCAGAAATAGTTTTAATTGACACTCGCAACGATTATGAATTCAGTATAGGCACTTTTAAAAAAGCTCAAAATCCTAGCACTGAGTCATTCAGACAATTTCCAGAATATGTAAACAAGCACCTTAGCCCTACTCAGTATAAGAAAGTAGCACTATTTTGTACTGGTGGTATTCGCTGTGAAAAAGCTTCTTCTTTTATGCTTTCGCAAGGTTTTCAAGAGGTTTATCACCTTAAAGGCGGTATTCTCAAGTATTTAGAGGAAGTTCCTCCAGAGGAAAGTCTTTGGGAAGGAGAGTGTTTTGTCTTCGATGAACGAGTAGCTGTGAGTCACGGGTTAGAACTTGGTTCCTATGAGATGTGTGTTGGTTGTGGACACCCAATTTCGGAAGCTGATAAAACTTCTCCTCATTATGAAGAAGGTATTAGTTGTCCCTACTGTTTTGATAGTCTCACCCCAGAAAAAAGAGCAGGTTTAGAGGAGAAAAAGCGACAGATCACAACGGGAAAATAGGGTACAAAACAATTCAAAATTCGGCGTTGTAGAATAAAAATATGAATTAGTGCGATCGCATGAAGCAAGAATCCCACGTGCTTATAGCCGTGGGAGTATCAATAAACACTTAGCTAACGCCAACTTCATTCCAACTCAAATACGGTAATTTCGCCGCCGTCGCCCGAATTTGCTCTGCGTGGGCTACTAATTGACCACAAGCATCCCAGGTACCGGAAACAAACATATTTTTCGCACCTTCTCCAATGGAGATGGGGGTAGAAAAATCACCACATTGCACCTGCATGGTTTTTAAGTTTACTGTCACAGATGCTTGGGGATTGGCAGTGATGATTTCTTGCAGTTGTTTGATGATAGTAGAATCAGCAGTAACGCAAGGAATACCCATCGCTACACAGTTGCCAAAAAAGATTTCGGCAAAGCTTTCACCTACTAATGCTTGAATACCCCATTTAGCGATCGCTTGGGGTGCATGTTCCCGTGAAGAACCACAACCAAAGTTACGGTTAACGACTAAAACCTTTGCCCCTTGATACTGCGGTTGGTCAAAAGCATGTTCCCCTTTGAGTGCAGCGCGATCATCAGCAAATACATGCTCACCCAAGCCATCAAAGGTAACACAGCGCAAAAAACGGGCAGGAATGATGCGGTCAGTATCAATGTCATCACCTACCAAAGAAATACCACGTCCGGAAATTGCTTTTACTTCGCTTACCATAAGAAATTTTGGATTGAGGAGTAGGGTAAAAATCAAGCTTTGTGTCTTTGTGTCTACCCGCAGGGTAGACACGAAGTGGCTTCTGTTCCCTGAAAGGGTTCCCGAAGGGTAAGTAGCCGCTGGCGCGTCTATGTGGTTCAAACAGATGTTTTATTAACCACCAAGACACCAAGACACTAAGAACTAATTCAACAACTCGCGTACATCGAAAACTTCACCTTTCACCGCCGCCGCTGCTACCATTGCTGGACTCATCAACAAAGTACGACCAGAAGCAGAACCCTGGCGACCTTTGAAGTTACGGTTAGAAGAAGAGGCGCTGAGTTGCTGTCCTTGGAGTTTGTCGGGGTTCATGGCTAAACACATTGAACATCCTGGTTGACGCCATTCAAAACCTGCGGCTTGAAAGATTTTATCTAGCCCTTCTGCTTCAGCTTGTTGTTTTACCCGTTCGGAACCAGGAACAACAAAAGCTTTGACCCCCTCAGCAACCTGACGCCCTTGAGCAACTTTAGCTGCTTCTCGCAAATCGCTAATTCTGCCGTTGGTACAGCTACCGATAAAGCAGACATCGACTTTTGTACCGAGTATGGGTTGACCAGGAGCTAGATCCATGTATATGTAAGCTTCTTGGGCAATTTGGCGGTCTTCTTCTGCTAATTGTTCGGCGGAGGGTACCAACTGGTTAACGCCAATACCTTGACCGGGTGTAATACCCCAAGTCACAGTGGGAGGAATTTCGGTGGCGTCAAATACTACAACGTCATCATACTCAGCATCAGCATCACTCTTGATTGACTCCCACCAAGCAACTGCTTTCTCCCAATCTGCCCCTTTGGGAGCAAAGTCTTTACCCTTAAGGTATTCGTAAGTGATTTGATCTGGATTAATGTAACCACAACGCGCCCCACCTTCTATGGACATGTTACAAACGGTCATCCGCTCTTCCATGTTCATTTGCTCAAAGGTAGTACCTGCGTATTCGTAGGCGTATCCCACACCACCTTTTACACCAAGAGTACGGATGATATGCAGAATAACATCTTTGGCGTACACACCTGGTTTGAGAGTACCGTTAACTTCAATTTTGCGGACTTTGAGTTTAGATAAAGCCAGGGTTTGGGAGGCGAGAACGTCGCGGACTTGGCTAGTACCAATACCAAAAGCGATCGCACCAAATGCACCATGAGTTGAAGTGTGGCTATCTCCACAGGCGATCGTCATTCCTGGCTGGGTAAGTCCTTGTTCTGGTGCAATTACATGCACAATACCCTGATTCCCAGAACCGATATTATGAAAGGTAATGCCATTTTCTTGACAGTTCTGCTCTAGCGCCTGCATCATTTCTTCTGCTAGCGTATCAGCAAAAGGACGTGCCTGATTGGTTGTCGGTACAATATGGTCTACTGTAGCGATCGTCCGTTCTGGAAACAACACCTTTAAACCCCGCTCCCTCAACATCGCAAAGGCTTGGGGACTAGTAACTTCATGAATCAGGTGTAGCCCTATTAATAGTTGTGTCTGTCCTGAAGGAAGTGTACCAACAGTGTGTAAATCCCAAACTTTGTCAAAAAGTGTACCTTTGCTCATACTTGAACCTGTTTTAAGCCGTCGCATTTTTTAGATGGTATCAAAAATAGTTAATCACCCACCGATAAGCGAAATGCTTATGGCGAAAGGTTTTTATTACCTTTCTGAACTTGAAAGGTTATATTACAGTTGGATTACGCCTGTTGCCTTAATCACTACAATAAAGAAGTCAGTTAATAATGTCCAATATATTTTAGCCCTATAACTAATACGTAAAAAATATATATGAGTTGTATTGAATTTAAAAAAACTCAGCACACTTTCTGTTCTCCATTTCCTGGTTCAACTAACTAAGTTTTTAAATTCAACCGGATTCCCAGATATATTAAATACTCCTGATAACTACTTACATTTCACTAATAGTTATCAGGAGCTTATATTCTGGATAAAAATTTATGTTAAAGTTTGCTGTTGTAAAATCCAGATAATTTCCTGCGATCGCATCTACAATTTTCCACAAACTTTGTTGTTGAGAATGGGAGTAGATATATTGTTGAGAACAAGACCTACCCAATCTATGGGACTACAGTAATTGGTGTTCCTATATCGACCTGAGCAAATAATTCTTGAACATCCTTGTTATACATACGAATACAACCATGGGAAGCTGCTTTCCCAACTGATTCAGGATCAGGAGTACCATGAAAACCAATCCAATTAGTACCATCTGTCCAAAATCCAATCCAGTAGGGACCAAGAGGATTTTTAGGACTTCCCCCTGGGATAGATTCGCCTGTAAAAGGATGCATCCAAGCTGGATTTTTTGTCATATTGAGTACTTGAAAATTACCACTAGGAGTTTCCCAACCTGGACGACCAACTGCAATCGGATAAGATTTGATTTGAGTTTTTCCTCGATATAGAATTACTTGACGTCGGCTAATAATAATCTTTAAGTTAATAGGCTGTTCTATAGAATCTGCTGAAGATTTTGCTTCAATTTGTGAGTATGCTGTGCTAGTAAATGGAACTTCTGTGACAATATTTAGCACAACACTGATACTAGCAGTCACAACAACAGTAGCAAGCTTTGAACACAAACTTTTATTGTTGTTTAAGCTCATTTTTTTATTCCAAATAAAAAATATTAGTCGCGAAGAAATTTACAGAAGTTTTAACAAAAAAATTTAGAAGCTTTATTGAGAGAAATCCAAAAAACAGATTATTCAACTTCTGCATTTAATGCAATTTCTTTTCCTTGTCTCCCTTGTTCCTTCCAACGCCTATATTTCTTAATTGGAAGTCCCTTATATGTAAGTAACTAGGTCAACCACAAGAATTTACTAAATATGGAACTTTATTATTAATATTTATTTCTATTGATTAGTTGAGCGTCTGTCTCAAGGTTAGTGTCAGATTACATTATGTTGTGATAAAAAAAACAGATTTAATGTTGCATATATCAAAAAAATCAAACCTTGTATCCTCCGATTCAAGGTAAAGTTGCTGAATATGGGGAACATCGGAATCTGCAAGTCGCAGCTATGTCTTTTGTGCTTTTCTATAAATATTTCTAAAATTCATTTCCACAGGTAGTGACATAGTGTATTAATCTTGGCGTCAAATAAAATCAGAGTTAAAGTAGATGCTTATGGTGACTACAACTTTTCACGCACTCAAAGAATGGGCAATTACTGTCACTGCTTTAGAAGCAGGGAAAACAATCATGCTCCTTCGCAAAGGGGGTATTCACGAACGGAATGGACGCTTTCAAGTAGTTCATGACGAGATTTTGCTCTACCCAACTTACGAGCATCAACAACCTTTTCTACTGAAGCCTGAGTATGCTAATCTTGTTTATCCCGTGACATCTGGTTGGCATCCAGAGACAATACGCATCGGTAGCTGGGCAAAAATTACCGATATTTTTCCAGTTTGTGATGAATCAATAGTCAATGCTTTGCTTCCCTTTCATATTTGGAACGAGCATTTTATTAGCGATCGCCTGAAGTGGAAAGCGCGTCAGCCATTATATATTATGCTACTGCGGACATACAATCTATCCCAAGTTCGGGAAATCCCTTATCTACCTGAGTATGGTGGTTGTAAGTCATGGATTGATTTGGATGAAACAATTCACATACAAAATGCAAAACCAGCTTTGTCAGATTCCACTTACTATCAGTTAGTAGCGGAAATTCGTGATATCGTTGGTGACAAGTTTTATGTCCCTGCTTTGGAATAAGCTACGTATACTAAAACACAGACACGTAGCTGATGTAAGTTCTTATCTGGCAGAGTTCCAGTTATTCTAAAAGTGCAACTCAAAATTTTTAAGCAGCGGCAATTTTTTTATCAGCCGCGCTTATGAATTTATTCAATTTTTTAACTAAAGCATCTTAGATAATATTAGGATTCATATTTAATTTTTGCTGGCGTAGCCTGCGCTCTGCGCTTAAAAAACTTTGATAAACAAAAAATCGTATTTGTCGATACACCAGTTTTATTTTACAGCACTTAACATTAGTGGAACACAAGTGTTGTTTATTGCTGTCTGACTATTTATGAAGGTGCGTAATTTTGACTCAGACTCAAGAAAAAATTATATGAGTATATGCATCTGGAAAACTAGGCAGAAAAGTACCCCAATGGGGTGATGTTATACTTGACAAAAGTCTGTCATTATGCATCTACTATATAAAAAATACAAAGGAGTTTACTATGCAGCAAAGAATGTGCTGGCTATCTACCTCTGGTGAAAATGAGACTAAGATTTTGCATTTGCAAACTGCACCTCATCAACCATGGCGTCCTTACACAGCTTTCCCTCAATATGCAGTACCAGATTATAAAATCCCTGGGGGTTCTAGAGGTTGGGCAACTTATCAGAAACTTTTAAAAGCAGGTTGGACTTTAGTTCCTACTGCATTAGCCAACGAGTTTTCTGTATCTAAGGCTCCCGTAGAGCTTTAATTTGTAGTTTATACATTTATAATTTTTTCCTATACCCTTTGACTAAATAATCAATCCCCGTGATTCAGTGCCAACGACTACAGCGTATGCTCCGAAATTAATGGGCTGACACGCCATCTCAGGATAAAAGATACCACCTTCACAAATCACGGGAATAATTAAATTTTCTACCATCTGCGTGAGGAGTTCCCAATTGGGGAGAGAAAGATGGTTAGTACTAGGAGTGTAGCGAAACAGATTCCTAGCATGTCTGCACCAAAAGCAGATTTTAAACTTTTGGGATGCTCCCAATCCAAAATCTCAAATCTCAAATCTAAAATCCAAAATCTAAAATTGAATGACTGGCTCTGGTTGAACTGGTATCCAAACTGTAAAAATTGAACCAACACCAACAGTAGATTCTACTTCAATTCGCCCCCGATGTAGTTCTACAAGTTGTTTAGTTAATGCCAAACCGAGTCCCGTACCTTCGTAACGGCGGCGGTAAGGGGTATCTAGTTGATGAAACTTTTCAAATAGCAGTGGTAACTGTTCTTGAGGAATCCCAATACCAGTATCTTCGACTTGAAATACAGCCGTATCATCTTCCATCCACAGGCGTAAAGTCACATTTCCAGCTTCAGGCGTAAATTTGATCGCATTACTTAAAAGATTCCACAAAATTTGTTCTACTCTTCTGACATCAGCAGTAAAACGATCACCTTTTTGATCGACAAGTAACTCTAGTCTCAAAGTTACTTGCTGGCTGGTAGCTTTTTCCAATAACGATGCAACTATATTTTCAGCTATTTTTACCAAAGAAAATTCTGTAATATTTAAAACAGCCTTACCTGCTTCAATCTGGGATAAATCCAGAATATCATTAATCATTTCTAACAAACGTTCACCGCTATCGTGAATGGTTTGCAGGTATTCTCGTTGGCGTTGATTTAAATCTCCAAAAGACCAACGTAGTAAAGTTGCAGACATACCAATTACGTAGGTCAAAGGAGTCAGTAGTTCATGGCTGATGGTAGCAAGAAATTCACTGCGGAGGCGGCTAGCAGCTTCAGCCGCGACTAAAGCGTCATGTAGGGCTACAGTGCGTTCAACTACTCTTTGTTCTAGAGTGTGTTTTTCTTGAGTAAGCGATCGCATTAACTCGGCTTGATGAATTGCGATCGCTAATTGTTCCGCAACAGAAGTTAAAAGACTTTTTTCACTTTCATTCCAATTATGTGGTGTATTGCACTGATGAGCAATTAATAGCCCCCAAAGTTGATCTTCAAAGACAATTGGGGCGATAAACTTTGAGCGGACTTTAATAGTTCTTAAAGCATTCAATAAACACTCTTCTAAAGCATAAGTTTTTTCGACATCATCGACAGCGACAGTAAATCCCTGGCGATACTTTTCCCACCACGGAGAGTTAGGTACAAAGCAGTATTCTTCTCTATAATTCAATACAGAAGGAATAGTATCGTCAATCCGGGATTCATAAATTACACAACTCGAAGATTGTCCTAAATTCAGTGAAGAGGAAAAATTTGAGGCGTGTTTTTTTTCTTCACCAAAATTTGGAATCCCGAAACAAAAATTTCCACCGTTTAATGATGGATAATTTGCTTGTCTCGGCTTTGAGTCGCTCACATCACTGAAGAAATTCTCTGAGGAAAATAGCCCAGAAGGCAAATTATTATTAGTATTCAAATTCTCACGACTGTTGAAAAGCTGTGTGACTTGTGGATAAACTAACTTGCAAATTACTAACCGATCTAATTCTAAAAACTTTCGCACCTGCTCAATTGCTGTTACCATAATTACCGACAAGTCTAGACTTTGACGAGTCCGAGTTGTAATCTGATTCAATAGCCGCTCTTGAGCAAGTTGTTTGTTAAGGGCATCCTCCACTGGCTGACACACAGAAGCAACAGGAGTTGTTGAAGCTTGTGGTTGTATTACTTCCTGATTTGACTGTGGCAGGAAAAAATCTAACAATAACAGCGTAAACTGACTTTGGAGTTTGACATCATTAGGAGTAAGCAGTTGACAAAAAGAATCAATTTTCTGGTGTTGGGGAGAATTGTGTGCAAATAAATCTCTGATATTTGTCAGGAAAGAGGCGATAGCTTCACAACTAAATGTTAACTTGACATCCAACTGTTCCCAAAAATCTCCCCTTTGCTCTGGAAAACCTACCATCAAAGCACTAAAACCCTTAGAAATGACAACTGTAAATCTTTGCGTCTGCCATTCTTCAGGTATACTAATTCGCTTCAGCACAGCTTCTGTCAGAACCACAAACTCACCTTCTACTGCTTGAGCCATTTGCTCTAACAATTCGCCAAGCTGATTAAATACATCTAAAGGCAAGGTGCGAGAAAAGCTCAAATCAGGGGAAATCAGCATGTTCCAAAATTCGTGAAAATGAAGCTAGGTGCAGTTGTTTAATGATTTTTTGATCGCGTTCTAATAAACAGTTTAAGATCCTCAGACAGGAATATGCATCGAATTAATGCCACTCCCGGAGGTTGGAACCCCCAATCAGAAGGTGTAAGCTTCCTAGAACAAACTCCAGCCCCACTTATATTGCTGACGGCTGCTGACACCGACATTCAAACTTTGGCAGCTGCAATCCCCAAGTTACCTACAACATTTCCTGAATTTAGAGTTGCTAACCTATTGAACTTGCAGCATCAAATTAGCATTGATACTTATGCCGAGCAAGTTTTACAACCAGCCCAGGTAATAATTCTGCGCTTACTAGGAGGACGTTCCTATTGGGCTTACGGGTTAGAGGTAGTCCAGGAAATAGCACAAAGCAATGGTATAACCCTAATTGTAATGCCAGGCGATGATGCTCTTGATCCTGATCTTATGTCTCACTCTACCTTGCCTTTGGAGAATGTGAATCAAATTTGGCGTTATTTTAATGAAGGTGGTATAGAGAATATTGCTAATGCCCTAGAATATATCGCCGATCATTGCCTTTCCACTTCCTTTAACCCACCACCACCCCAAATTGTGCCACGTGTCGGGTTGTATGAATGGCATCGGGCATTGGGCATGGGGCATCGGGCATTGGGAAGAGACCTGTTAAATAATTCCCCCTTGTCCCCCCTGTCCCCCCTGTCCCCGATCCCTGATCCCTGTTGCCCCTTATCCCCAGAGGGGGCCCCACCTTCCCCGATCCCCAAAATCGGCATCCTCTTCTACCGCGCTCATTATCTGGCTGGTAATACCAAAGTCATCGATGCTTTGTGCGAAGCTTTGGCAAAACGGAATTTAGAACCTGTACCAGTGTTTGTTTCTTCGCTACGTGAACTTGATGTACAAGAAGAATTGAGCGAATTTTTTCAACCCAAAGATTCACAGCCCATATCTGTATTACTAAATACTACAAGCTTTTCTTTGGCGCGGTTGGATACAGAAGCACCCCAACTAGAACTGTGGCAAAAATTGGATGTGCCTGTATTACAAGTAATTTTAAGCGGTGGTGGTGTGGAACAGTGGCGATCGCAGTTTCAAGGACTTTCCCCCCGTGATGTTGCGATGAATGTGGCACTACCAGAAGTCGATGGACGCATCATTAGTCGGGCTGTATCTTTTAAAACAGTACAAACCCGCCATCCCCAGTTAGAAACTGATGTGATGGTATACGAACCAGTGAGCGATCGCATAGAATTTGTCGCTGAATTAGCAGCTAACTGGGTGCGTCTACGTTCTAAACCACCCCAAGAACGGCGTATTGCTCTGATTTTGGCAAATTATCCCGCCCGTGATGGTCGTATTGCCAATGGCGTAGGATTAGATACACCAGCTAGTTGTGTGGAAATCCTTCAGGCTTTACAGTTGGCAAGATACGAGGTAGAAAATATTCCTGCTACTGGTGATGAGTTAATCCAACTTCTTACTGCTGGGGTAACGAACGATCCAGAAGGTAGGGAGTTGCGTCCGGTGCAGCAAAGTGTCTCTGAACAAGAGTATCAAGAGTATTTTGCTAGTTTGCCACAAGAAGTGCAGCAGGGTATTGGCGAACGGTGGGGACAAGGGGGACAAGGGAGCAGGGAGCAGGGAGCGGGGAGCGGGGTGTGTGGGGAGTGTGGGGGGAATTATTTAACAAGTCTCTTCCCAATGCCCAATGCCCAATGCCCAATGCCCAATGCCCAATGCCCAATCCCCGGTATTCAACTTGGTAATATTTTTATAGGTATTCAGCCAGCGCGGGGCTATGATCTTGACCCTAGTTTGAATTATCATGCGCCAGATTTGGAACCAACTCATGCTTATTTGGCTTTTTATTACTGGGTGAGGGAATGTTTTGGTGCGGATGCTGTGGTGCATGTGGGTAAACATGGGAATTTGGAATGGCTACCGGGTAAGAGTGTGGCTTTATCCAATAGTTGTTACCCAGAGGTGGCTTTGGGGGCGCTTCCCCATTTGTATCCGTTTATTGTTAATGATCCTGGTGAAGGTTCCCAGGCAAAACGTCGCGCCCAAGCGGTAATTGTGGATCACTTGACCCCGCCTTTGACTCGTGCAGAATTATATGGTGGTTTGCAGCAACTGGAAAATTTAATTGATGAGTATTACGAGGCGGAGAGTTTAGATCCAGGGCGTTTAAGTATAGTTTGCGATCGCATCCAAGAATTAATTCTCAAAGAAAATCTTCACCTTGATTTGGGAATAGGTAATAACGAAAAACAATTATCAATTACCAATTACCAATTACCAATTGGCAAAATCGATGGTTATCTGTGTGAATTGAAAGAAGCCCAAATTCGCGATGGGTTACACATTTTTGGGCAGTGTCCAACCGGAAGACAACTAAGAGATTTAATTGTAGCGATCACTCGTCATCCCAATCGTCATCATAACGGTTTTACTCGCGCCATAGCCGAAGATTTAGGCTTAGATTTCGATCCGTTGACAGCAGATTTCGCTACTCAACTCTCACCTCACAGCCGTCAAATTCTTCTAGAGAAATTTCAGCATTCCTGTCGCACCGTTGGCGATGCAGTCGAAGTTTTAGAAACCTACGCCGCTACCCTTGTAGAAAACTTAATCTCTTCCCCCACTTCCCCATCTCCCCACTTCAGCGCCCTCACCTGGATACAGTCGCGTCTTTTTCCTGCTTTACAAAAAACTCACCAAGAAATTACTCACTTGCTGCGGGGACTTGATGGTAGATATGTCCCTAGCGCTCCTGCTGGCGCACCGACGCGGGGGCGTCCGGAGGTTCTGCCAACAGGTAATAATTTTTATACTTTTGATATTCGGGCTTTACCTACAGAAATAGCCTGGGATATAGGTAGGAGGGCAGCTGAGACTTTGATTGAATGCTACACCCAAGAGCATGGTGAGTATCCTAAAACACTAGGCTTGTCTCTGTGGGGAACAGCGACCATGCGGACTGGCGGTGATGATATTGCTGAGGCTTTGGCTTTGTTGGGTGTACAGCCTGTTTGGGATGGTGCAGCAAGACGAGTTGTAGATTTTGAAATTTTGCCGTTGTCAGTGTTGGGACATCCGCGTGTGGATGTAACATTAAGAATTTCTGGATTTTTCCGGGATGCTTTTCCCAATCTGATAGACTTATTCGACCAAGCAGTCACAGCAATAGCAATGTTGGATGAACCTCCATCATTAAACCCCCTCGCCGCACAAGTTCGCCAAGAAACAGATTTTTGGATGCAAGCAGGCTTGAGTTCAGAAGAAGCGCAGGTGCGATCGCGTTATCGGGTTTTTGGTTCTAAACCAGGTGCTTATGGTGCTGGACTGCAAGGGTTAATAGAATCACAAAATTGGACAGATGATCAAGATTTAGCGCGTGCATACATTAATTGGAGTTGCTACGCCTATACTAGTTCACCCCGTTCTCAAGAAGGATTAGGGGGTTTAGGTGGCGTTTCGGCACCCGAAGCATTTGAACAACGTCTCTCACAAATGCAGATTGTCTTACAAAATCAAGACAATCGCGAACACGACATACTTGATTCTGATGATTATTACCAATTTCAAGGAGGCTTAACCGCAGCAGTACGTTCCATGCAAGGCACAAATCCCGAAACGTATTTTGGAGATAATTCGATTGCTGCCAAACCACGAATCCGTACTCTCAAAGAAGAGATTGCTAGAGTATATCGTTCTCGCGTAGTCAATCCGAAATGGATCGCAGGAGTCATGCGCCACGGTTACAAAGGTGCATTTGAAATGGCAGCGACGGTAGATTATTTATTTGCCTATGATGCTACAGCCCAATGCGTAGAAGATCATATGTATGAGGGAATTGCACAGGCGTATCTATTCGAGCCTACTGTCAGTGAATTTATCCAGAGTAAAAACCCGTATGCCTTGCGTGATATGGCTGAGAGACTTTTGGAAGCACACAAACGTGGTTTATGGCAGGATGCAAATTTACAGATACTCGAAAATTTGAGAAACTTAATTCATCAAGCAGAAGCAGTGATAGAACAAAATTTAGTTTGAATTAGAAAGTAGTGTAGGGAAATCTATGGACAATCTTGCGTATTTGCACGTAGCTTTTGCCTACGAGGAATCGCCAACTGATGAGCTAATTGCCTTGAGTTCTTGGTTTGAGAACGCAGCAGCACCAGATTGGAAATGTCTTTCTGGCAAGGCTTGGAAACATATGCTGCCCCTTGTTCTCACCTTGTCTGTTCTCAGTACTGTTGGCAGTGCCTTGGCATTAGAAAGAGGTGATCAAGGACCTTCAGTTCGTTCCTTGCAACAAAGGTTAAGCAATATAGGTCTTTATCAAGCGCCCATTACACAGGTATACGACTTTGATACAGAAGCCGCCGTTCGGCGTTTTCAAAAAGCTGCTGGTATTCAAGTTAACGGTGTTGCGGGGCCAACAACCTTACAAACATTACAAAAATGGCCAAAAGCTACTAAAAAAGCTACTAGAAATAGTAGCCAAATATCAAAACTCCGGAATTTGAATTATCAAACTCCCAAACTCAGTACTGTGAGTTATCAAACTCAACAAGTTAGTACAGTGAATGTCACTACAACCAACAAGCGCCATAATCCCAATCTATTACAGAAAGGTGACGAAGGAAAAGAAGTCAAAATCTTGCAAGAGCGCTTACGAATAGCAGGCTATTATTACGGGAAATCTACGGGTATATTTGGCCCAATTACCGAAGAATCTGTGAAGCGGTTCCAAAAAGCTTACAACTTAAAAGTTGATGGCATCGTGGGATCAGCAACAACGCGGAAATTACCGCCAGTTGGTGTTGGTTATGGCAATGAAACACCCAAAACAGCCAAAAATACAGATAACCTTACCCAAGGCGATCGCGGTGAAGTTGTCAGAGTCCTACAAGCACAACTAATCAAAGCTGGATATTTACAGGGAGAACCAAATGGCTACTATGGCCCTTATACGGCTGATGCTGTGCGGCGCTTCCAGGCTGATAATTACCTAAAAGCAAGCGGAGTCGCAGGCCCAACAACTCGAGCCAAGTTGTACGCTGTACTAAATCCTACTTCTAAATCTAAGAGTGAATTTAACGTTTTGGAAATACAAAGACGACTTCAAGAGCGTGGTTTCTACAAGGGACCCCTGAATGGTGTGATGGGGGATGAAACAAAACGAGCTATCAAACAAGCTCAAGAGTTTTATGGCATTAGTCTCAGTGACGTGAGAAGCGGAACCTATTAGCTCCGCTCAGTTGTCAGTATTGATACTTACAGTCTGCCTATCCCCACTCACAGTCAATCGAAAACTGTTCAAATGATTTCTCGTTTTTGATGTCAGCACCTTACCCAATAATTTACTCAAAGTATTACAGAGGCATTAATGCTCGTTGACACTTAGGACAAACAGCATGGATTGTCAGCTGGCAATCAAGTAGCTGATAACCTTCTTTTTGAGCAGTTTTCGCACCTATTTTTAAAATAGAGTCATTTTTGAACTCTATCGTTGTGTTGCATCTGATACAGATGAGGTGATGGTGATGGTGAGGATAGGGCTGGTTCAATTCATAATGTTTATGACCCTCTCCTAACTCCAATTCCCGTAAAATTCCCATCCGTGCCATCAACTTGAGCGTCCGGTAAATTGTTGACAGGCTGATTCCTTCGCCATCGGTTTCTAGCCTGTGATACAAATCCTCAGCACTGAGATGTTCACCTTGCGGAAGATCCTGAAAAATGTGTAGAATTGTTTCTCGCTGGGGTGTTAAACGCCAGCCGCGATCATTTAGTTCTGCCTTGAGTGAAGAAGCTGTATAGACCGTCATACTAATTTTTCTCAACAAACCCTTTCAGCTGAGAATATAGCAAAACTTGAGGGCAATTTGCAACAATGATATCTTATTGAGAACATTTACTAAATGTTATGCAGTTGACAATAAGAAATTAATAGGTAACACACTCTGTCGTGATCCCCGTCTTGAAAATCTCTTGACGAAATAAGCCTTTTAGCTGCGGTTCCATTACTGCAAACAAATTCCCATAACTTAGTGAGAGTTTCTGGGAACGGGGAGACAAGGGAGACAAGGGGGACAAGGGAGCAGGGAGAGTAAGCAATGCCCAATGCCCAATGCCCAATGATCCATGACTAACTCAGAGACTCCATATAGTCGCGAATCAGGTTGCGTCGCTTGGGTTGGCGTAGCTTTTGTAGTGCTTTAGATTCAATTTGACGTACTCGTTCCCGTGATAGGTCAAGAGCGCGTCCAATTTCTGCTAGCGAGTAAGGATGACCGTCTGCTAGCCCAAACCGCATTAAAATAACGTCTCGTTCGCGGGTGGTTAAATCTGCCAAAAGATGGTGCAAGTCTCTTTGTAAAGATTCTCGCATTAACATATCCTCTGGCGTCACGCTGTCGGTTTCTAGTAATTCACCCAATTCTGTGTCTTTATCTTTACCAACTTTCGTTTCTAGAGAGACGGAGCGAGGCACTCTTAACAACACTTCCCGGACTTGGACTGGTGTCATTTCTAACTCTTGAGCTAAGTCTTCTAAGGTTGGAGTACGACCTTTTTCCTGAGCAATTTTACGTTGAGCTTTTTTGATTTTGTTCAGCTTTTCTGTGATGTGAACTGGGAGACGAATTGTTCGACTAGAAGTAGCGATCGCCCGTGTAATCCCCTGACGAATCCACCAGTAAGCATACGTGCTGAAACGATAACCTTTGGTGGGGTCAAATTTTTCAACAGCTCGCTCTAAACCCAAAGTTCCTTCTTGGACTAAATCTAACAATTCCAGACCACGATTTTGATACTTTTTAGCAACAGATACAACTAGGCGGAGGTTTGCCTTGATCATATGTTCTTTAGATTGGAGTCCATCACTTTGGATCTTCTCTAATTCTTCCACAGTCAACTTGGCAATTTCAGCCCAGCGCCGTTTCCCCTGTCCTAATATTTGTTTGAGTTCAAAAACATCTACACCAGCAGCACGCGCCCACCTTTCTATAGAAGGACGATGTCCTAATTCTGATGCTAAACGCTCCTGAACTTCGATCACCCGAAGATAAGGTACAAGTATTTCATCTCCTTGCTTGGCAGCATTAGACAAAACTATCCGCATCCGCAAGTAGCGTTGCACTTTCTGAGCTTCTGCAACCTCTTCATCCCGCCCTAAAAGTCTAACTCTACCAATTTCCTGAAGATACAGACGTACTAAGTCTGTGCTGCGACGGTTAGGACTAACAGCATAACTGGCGGGATCTTGAGAAGCCATCTCCAACTCTTCGAGATCGTCTACCTCTAATTCAGTTTCATCAATAGTTAGATCTGGATCAAACATCTGAGGAGGTTGTTGGGTTTCGTAGGCGGCATCTGCGTAAAAGGATGTTGCTGGCATAAGGGTCGTCTCAATGGCTCCAGGTAACAATAGATTGCGGTCAGCTAAATCTAATCAACTGTTGCTATTGTTCCCGTGATTTACGAAGAACTAACACGGTTTTGAGTAATATTTGGGTTTTTTTCCCAAAAAACCATACTGGTTTTTATTCTTACATCTCCGTAATTCAGCTGTTCGCCTGGCTTTACCTATGAACCAATAGCTATCCAAAGGTAAAGCCAGACTATAAATCACCAATCTTCTAGTTACAATTTCAACTGTAGTCGAGCTTGACGGTGACTGTTATGACGAGGTATAAACATCTATCAGTGAAAAATTTATTCTTTTACAGGCATAGTCATATCTACATAGCTATGCAGATACTTTCCTGAAGATTTGATATTTTTTCGTCAGGGAATTTTGGTAATTCATGTTTGGTGTTTGTTGTTGGGATTCCCAGCACAGACGCGATGTTCCTCGTGTCTCTACCAACTATCAACAAATCAATCGTTATATTCCGGCTTGATATTCCGTAACATTAGTTCTTCAAGCGCCTGTCGGGGAGTCACTTCGGCTTGGAGTAGGCGATACACTTGTTCGGTAATAGGTATGGAAATATTTTGCTGGTGCGATCGCAGCATCAAAACTTTGGTGGTATTAATCCCTTCAGCAGTACCTTGTAAGTGGGTGAGGATTTCTGTGAGAGTTTTGCCACAAGCTAGTTGATAACCGACTTGGTAATTGCGACTCAAGGGACTGTTACCAGTCGCCAGCAAGTCACCTAAACCAGATAACCCATAAAATGTTTCCTGCTTTGCACCCCAGTGAACACCGATGCGAACCATTTCTGTTAAACCACGGGTGAGTAAAGCAGCTTTAGCATTAGTTCCCAATTGCAAACCGTCACACACACCAGCAGCGATCGCCATGACGTTTTTTAGTGTTCCTCCTAGTTCCACTCCCAAGGGGTCAGCATTTGTATAAACTCGGAAACGGTTTGAAGAAAATACCAACTGTACAACCTTAGCAGCATCGATAACACTGCTAGCAACTACCGTTGCAGCTGGTAATTCCTGTTGAATTTCCTGAGATAAATTTGGTCCAGAAAGAACAACTACAGGATTTTTTGGGAAAGCTTCTTGCCAAATTTGCGACGGTGTACAAGTAGTTTGCAGGTCTAAGCCTTTGGTAGCTGTGACAAAAATCATCTCTGGAGAAAGGGGTAAAGACTGAAGTTGAGAAATCACATCTCTGACACCTTTCATGGAAACAGCAGAAACAATGATATCCGCATTCTCTACGAGTTTCGCCAAAGTTTGCGAACTACGACGCGACCAAACATGTACTTTGTGGTCATTGGCTTTAACCAAAACAGCCAAAGCACTTCCCCAAGCACCCCCACCGAGAATTACTACTGATTTTGTCATTGGTCAATTGTCATTAGTCATTGGTCATTGGGGAACGGGCGAAACAAGTCAAAATTCAAAATTAAGAAATTTTTGGCTTTTGACTTTTGACTTACCCTACCCTGCGGGAACGACTTTGTCGAACGGGAAGCCGCTTGCGCGTCTATGACTTTTGAATTGTTTTGTCCCCCTTGTCCCCCTTGTCTCCCTTGTCCTCCTTGTCCCCCATGTCCCTTCGTCACCCACGTGGATATCTTTCCATCAATTCTCTTACTTGTTCAGCATGATAAGAGCTTCTTGTCAAGGGTGATGAAACTACTTGTAAAAACCCTATTTCTTCTCCAAATGCTTGCCAAGCAGCAAATTGATCTGGATGAATAAATGTATTTACTTGCAAGTGTTTTTGACTGGGTTGGAGGTATTGCCCGATTGTCAAGATATCACAATCGACTGCACGTAAGTCTTCCATGACTTGGCGAATTTCTGTATCTGTTTCACCGAGTCCGACCATAATTCCAGATTTGGTGTAAATTGCAGGAGCAAGTTGACGCGATCGCTTCAATAATTCTAGAGTGCGATCGTAATTACCTTGGGGACGGACACGGCGATATAAACGCGGAACTGTTTCTGTATTATGGTTGAGAACTTCTGGTTTACCTTGGAGAATTAAATCTAGTGCTTCCCAATTACCGCACAAATCAGGAATTAATACTTCAATAGTAGTGTGAGATGAAATCGCACGAATTGCTTCAATACAACGGACAAATTGTGATGCACCTCCATCTGGCAAGTCATCTCGATTGACAGAAGTAATGACTACATGGTTCAGTTTCATCCGCCGGACTGCTTCTGCTAGTCGTGCGGGTTCTGTGGGGTCGAGAGGTTTGGGTTTTTTCTCAAAATCAATATCACAGTAAGGACAAGCACGTGTACAAGCAGGCCCCATGATTAAAAACGTCGCCGTTCCAGCATTAAAACACTCACCAATATTCGGACAGGACGCTTCCTCACAAACCGTATTCAGGGCTAAATCCCGTAAAATCTCTTTAACATTACCGACACGCTCCCATTGAGGCGCTTTCACCCGCAACCAGTCTGGTTTTACAGTCACAATCCACTTTTACCACTTAAATATAGTTATCAAAGTTAATGTTAGCAAGCTTCTGCTGAATGATGTAGATGTCCTTTGAGCGGCTTCAAGATAGAGTAGGTTAGTGTGAACGGATGTCTTGGCTTTTTTCTTTAATTGTCATTTAACCAAGGTTGTGATAATATTCTATCTATATTGGCATTATAGTGCCGGGATGTAGCGCAGCTTGGTAGCGCACTTCGTTCGGGACGAAGGGGCCGCTGGTTCGAATCCAGTCATCCCGATTGATTGTTGTCGAATAACTAATTATTTGTCGTAGTGAACACTTAGTGTCGTTATTAACGATTTAAATGTCGTCTTAACAAATTAATGTTGCCGATTTACCATATTTGGCAGTTCCGTATTTTTTTAGTGTCTAGACGTGATTTATACCTGGCAGCTAGTTAAACTATGAGAAATGGCAACTAATCAATTCTCCTATGAGTAATGAAGTTAATACTTGCCGGAAGTATGTTGAACCAAAACTAAAGAATGCAGGGTGGGAAGATGAACCCCATGATTATACCGAGCAGTATTACTTCACGGATGGGAAAATTCGCCCGAAAAATCAGCGTCAACCCCGTGGTAAAAGAAAGTTTGCGGATTACTTGCTACTTTACAATGGAGATTTTCCCATAGCAGTAGTTGAGGCGAAGCGGAAGTATAAAACTGCTGATGAGGGGTTGGAACAAGCTATAGAATATGCCCTAATTTTAAAGGTAAAGTTTGCTTACTCGACAAATGGCGCGGGTGTTGTGGAGTACGACTTGATCACGGGTAAACAGTCTGATGAGATGGACTCTTTTCCCAGTCCTGACGAACTTTGGCGACGGTTAACTGGAGAAGGGGAGAACCAAATTAGACCAGATATTGCCGAGAAATTACTGACTCCGTTTGATCTAACTCAGGGTAAGGAACTGCGGTACTATCAGCGTAATGCAATTAATGCTGCAATTTCCGCGATTCTCAAAGGTCAAAATCGCCTATTGTTAACGATGGCGACGGGTACGGGGAAAACAACTACTGCTTTCCAAATTTGCTGGAAACTTTCCAGTTTGGAGTGGAATGTTTCTGGGGAAGTGCGTCCACCGAGGATTTTGTTTTTGGCTGACCGAAATGTGTTGGTTGACGACCCCATGAATAAGGATTTTTCTGCTTTTGATGAGGAGAAAATCTATAAAATTCAAGGGGAAGCGAAGAAGGGAAGAGATATTTATTTTGCAATTTATCAGGCGATCGCACAAGATAAAAAGCGTCCCGGACTTTACAAAGAATATAGCCGTAACTATTTTGACTTGATTATTGTAGATGAGTGTCACCGAGGTAGTGCTAGGGATGAAAGTAACTGGCGACAGATTCTCGAATATTTTGAACCTGCTTATCAGTTAGGGTTAACTGCGACACCGCTACGGGACGATAATGTTGATACCTATCGCTATTTTGGTAATCCGCTTTATACCTATTCCCTGAAACAAGGAATTGAGGATGGTTTCTTAGCTCCCTATCGAGTTTATCGCGTTACAACCCGTTCTGATAAAGAAGGATGGCGAGCAAGTACTGGAGAAGTCGATCGCTACGGACGGGAAATACCTGACGAAGTTTACCAAACTCCTGATTTTGAAAGAAAGTTAGTACGAAAAGCAAGAACAAAAGCGATCGCCCAACATATTACCGATTTTCTCAAAAGTACTGACCGCTATGCCAAAACCATTGTCTTTTGTGTGGATGAGGAACACGTCAAGACGATGATTAAGGAGTTACGTAACCTCAACACAGATATTACCAAGGATAATCCTGACTATATTTCTCGCATCACTTCCGATGCTGGGGATGTGGGTAAGGGACATTTATATAAGTTTAAAGATGTGTTGGATGAAACACATATTATTGCGGTAACTTCTAAGTTGCTGACAACTGGAGTGGATGTTCCTACTTGTAAAAATGTCGTGTTAGCGCGGGTTATTCGCTCGATGACCGATTTTAAACAGATTATTGGACGGGGAACTCGTGTACGGGAAGAGAAGGGTAAGTTGTCTTTTAATATCATTGATTACACCAAGAGTACGGTGTTATTTGAAGACAAAGATTTTGATGGGGAACCCGCTTTAATTAACGAGTCAGAAATGGATGATGGGGGACGTATTCTTGAGCAACACGAGGAAGATTTGGAGGTTGAGGAAACAGAAGCAGAAGAACAAGAAGATGAAAAAGCAGGTTTTTGGGGATTACCAGAGGATGAAGATACACCACCTCGGAAGTTTTATGTGGATGGGGGAACGGAACAAATAATTGAAGAGCAAATTTACGATTTGGATGCTGACAATCAGCTACGGTTATCTCAAATCATCGAACGCACCAGAGAGGAAGTACGGGTTCTCTATCGTTCTACCCTAGAAGTACAGCAACGTTGGGCTGACCCGCAAGGGCGTTCGGAAATAATTGGTTTGTTAGCGGATAAGGGGATTGATTTTGAGGATTTGAAAAAACTTAGCAATCAACCCGAAGCTGACCCTTTTGATTTATTATGTCATATTGCCTTTGATTCTCCGGTGCTGACTTGCAAGCAAAGGGCTGAACGGTTGCGAAGCCGCAATCCTGATTTCTTTGAGCAGTATGGGGAAGATGCAAGGGCGATTTTAGAGATGATTTTGGATAAGTATGCACAAAAGGGGGTAGATGAGTTTAATATTCCCACGACTTTTAAGGCTAACCGCGAGTTTGATAAATATGGGAATGTGGCTGAAATTGCTCAACGATTTGGTGGGGTTCAGCAATTAAGGGATGCGGTAAATCAACTGCAAAATTTACTATATTCGGCGTAATTATTTATAGATGGCAAAACGCACTACCAAGAAAACCAATAAACCCGTCACTACTGCTCAAAAACTGGGTAGCGTGATTAAGTCAGCGCGTGACATCATGCGAACGGATAAGGGGTTAAATGGAGAATTAGATCGTCTCCCGCAGTTGACTTGGATTTTGTTTTTAAAGTTGTTGGATGATTCTGATAAACTGCACGAAGTAGAAGCGCAATTAGAGGGAATTTCCTATAAACCCACGATTCAACCCCCTTATCGCTGGCGTGATTGGGCTGCTAATGAAAATTTTACTGGCGATCGCCTGAAAAATTTCATCAACAATGATGAGGCAATTTTACCAGATGGGGAACGGGGTGAGGGTTTGCTGGCTTATTTGCGAAACCTGAAAAGCAAAACGGGTAATCAACGCGCTGATGTGATTGCTAAGGTTTTCAAGGATGTTAATAACCGCATGACTAGCGGGACGCTATTGTGGGATGTTTTAAACAAGGTTAACGATATTCACTTTGATAAATCGGAAGAAATAAATATCCTCAGTACTCTCTACGAGTCCATGCTGAAGGAAATGCGCGACGCTGCGGGGGATTCGGGAGAATTTTATACACCTCGTCCCGTTGTGCGGTTTATGGTGCAGGTGATGGAACCCAAGTTGGGGGAAACAATCCTCGATCCTGCTTGCGGTACTGGTGGTTTTTTGGTGGAAGCCTATGAATATCTGAAAAAACAGTGTAGTGCCCAAGATTGGAAGATTCTACAACAAAGTATTTTTGGTGGGGAACCCAAATCTTTGCCGTTAATGTTAGCGCACATGAATTTACTGTTACATGGGTTTGAATATCCCGATATTGATGATGGTAACAGTCTGCGGTTTACTATTGCCGAAATGGGTGAAAAGGATTGGGTGGACATAATTCTTACTAACCCGCCGTTTGGGGGAGAAGAAGAAGACAGAATTAAAAACAACTTTCCTCCAGATAGACAAACTAAGGAAACGGCGTTGTTATTCCTTCAGTTGATTATGCGTCGTCTTAGACAAAGACCAAAACCAGGACGCGCAGCAGTAATATTTCCCAATGGGGTGCTATTTGGGGATAATACTTGCGCCAAGTTGAAGGAAGATTTGCTCAAGGATTTTAATCTGCATACCATTGTCCGTTTACCTAACGGGGTGTTTGAACCATATACCCCACATTCCGCACTTCAATAAGTAGCATGGGTAAACTACATAAACAGAAAATGCGCTCATGAGAATTTGAACAATCAAGTAACCAGAAAATAAATAAATTATCCACATCCAAATTCCAGCTTTTTTACACCATAAAAA
>NZ_JBHFLM010000029.1:0-28152 GCF_041928655.1 Pelatocladus sp. BLCC-F211
GGAGGAAGCGAGCAAAATATTTCATAAATTTGATATAATAGATTTGGTTGACTTCACCCCTATTGGTGACTGATAAGCCTCTGCCCAGTAGCATTGCGACTATTGGTAAGCGACTCCGTTGCACAGCATAGAAGTAAGTAGGCACATCTTGATTAATACAAATCACCTCCGGGTTTGTCCTATAGTGCAAAAAGATGCAGCATCTCATCCAGGGCAGTAAAATTTGTAGGGTACAAGGTCAGAAATTGCATAGTCTGCGGTAGGGCATTCCGTGGACTTAAAACAAAGCTCATCGCCTCTGAAGCAATAGCTGGATTGGATGAGAAGCTTACACTGTATGCTTGCATCAGTGTAAGAGTATGTCACCGTCAGTTATCAGTAGATGCAACAGAACCATGAAAAATTCATTTGGTTAACCACTAAGCCGCAGACAAACAAAGAGGGGTAGGTGCTAAACCTACCCCTAATTCTTCTGATATTTTTCTGCCAACTGCTGCTGCTACTGGCTTTAAACTTTCAACTAAATCCGCCATATCTTCTAGAGACAAAGCTTGGCGGGCGTCGGAAACAGATTTTTCTGGTTCTGGGTGACATTCAATAATTAAACCATCTGCACCACAAGCAATAGCAGCTCTGGCGACGGGTGCTACTAATTCCCGCTTGCCGACCGCATGGGAAGGATCTACAATCACGGGTAAGTGGGTGATTTGCTTGAGTGCTGCTACTGCTCCTAAATCCAAAACGTTGCGGGTATAGTTATCGAAACTGCGGATACCGCGTTCACACAGTACAACATCTGGGTTGCCGTGACTTAAAATATATTCGGCTGCCATGACAAATTCTTCAATTGTTGCTGATAAACCACGTTTGAGGAGAATGGGTTTACCCGCTTTTCCCAAGGCTTTGAGTAAATCGAAGTTTTGCATGTTGCGACTACCTACTTGCAGCATATCAGCGTGGGCGGCGACGACTTCGATTTGAGAAATTGACATGACTTCGGTGACAACTGGGAGATTGTAACGCGATCGCACTTCTGCTAAAATTTTTAATCCCTCTTCTCCCATCCCCTGAAAAGCATAGGGAGAAGTGCGGGGTTTGTAGACACCACCGCGCAATGCTTGAACAGACGCAGTAGATAGCTTGTGGGCAACAATCTCCATTTGTTCGGTACTTTCAACCGTACAAGGCCCGCCAATCACCACTATTTCTTGCCCACCAAAAGCAACTGTTTCGGAAATTTTCACAATGCTTTGGTGGTGGGGATGAGGTTTAGCGGCTAATTTGGCATTGATCATCTTCTTGTTCTCCTTAAAAATAGAATAATGGTGGTAGTTAATAGTTGTTGATTGTTCTAAAAAAGAAACAACTGAAAACAAAAAACCCGGAACTTGATTAAGTTCCGGGTGCTGACGTTTCATCGACATGACACTTTACCCGGAACTTATTCTGGGCCAAAAATAAAAGTAAAACCAGCTACCGAAGTAAATCATGACGATGGAATTCTCCTTAAAAAACAAAAACCGCAGAGGGGACTCTGCGGTTCACCGGGCGGTTTCCATTGGGAAACTTAATTCACTCCCGGTGAACCACCCTAAACCAATAGTAAAAGTAGAAGTTACTGCTAAACATAACGTGAGGTGCTTTCTTGAAAGAATTTATCTAGACCTATATCCAAGAACAATAACAGACGATGTGAGTATAGTCAATACCTTTCCGGAGAAAGTTAAGAAGGATAGGAAAATGCAAATATCGAGACTGAGAGTGAGAATAAAGAAGTATAGAATATCTATGTTTTTAGCTACGTAAGTCAAATGTAGAGAATAAAGTAGAAGATCCCACAATTCTCAGAAAAACGATAGACTCATTACAAAGCTGGGGTTTAAGACTATACCTTTATGTATATGTTAACCAAATTGTTGTTATACATATCCCTCTGAGAAATTAAGATGACTGTGTTAGTGTGCCAACATAATTTAACAGTAAGTAGCTATATTAAATGGTTAATAATTAGTAGTTAATGGTTAGTATTTAATAATGGGTAGGATTCCAATGCTTTTCGTTTATACAGTAGCTAGTAGAACAAAATAATTAATACCCAACAACCAAAAACTACCAAGAACTAACAATTTTGATTGATTTTCGACTGAATTCTAGTGATTGTATTATGCCTAGCTCCAAAACCAACATTCTAGCCACATCATTTGACTATAAAGGAGTTTATTCATGCCCAGTGTGTCATGTGGGCAAAATAAGTAATATGCCATTGATGGAAGCAATGTCTTGTGATTTTTGCCACCAGATTTTCACTGTTAATTTAGAACAGCAGCAATTAGTTCTACCTTCTAGACAACCTCCTTTAATTTGGCGTTGGAATGGCTTTAACTGGACAGAAGCTCATTTAGAAGGGGTAGAATTTGGTTGGAGTTATGTAGTGGCAGCGGTCGCGTTTATACTGTTGCCGACTGCTTTAATTGGGACAGTTGCTTACATTTTTCCGCCACATCCATATGCCCCTTTATCTTGGGTTCCATACATCTGGACAGTATTAACTTTTATCTCACATTTCACAATAATTGTTTGGCTTTTAATTGAAATTTATCAGATTCCAGTCAGGGCATATTTACGAGCTATGCGGCAACGTTTAATCGGTCGTTAAATGATATCTTTGTCTTGCGCTAAAAAGTGGTTCTCAAAACCCAGCGCCTGCTCACACAAACCGCGTAACTGCTGGCGCTGCTCTTTTTCTACTGGTACTATATAAGCCCAGCGTTTGCGACAGTAATCATCAATGGCTTCTACTAGTGTTGTCCATTCATCGTTAATCCAGATGCGATACTGGGGACTAATCAGACTCTTTTTCCCAGTTACCACATACTGTCCAGCCTTAAGCAATCAACTAGATAGTAACCACGAATGCGATGAGGAAAATATTGCTCAACCAAGCAGATGATTTGACAAATAATCTGGTCTATTCTAGCAATACCAGTTGTATTGATAAGATTGATATAAGTGTTCATATCTGAATAGTAATTAGTTATTCATAAAGCTCTTAATAAATTCGACAATTTAAACCATACAATAACTTTTTTAAAGCTAATTTATTTGAAAACAGATTATTTATTTAGTAACTTTGTAGACATGTGACTAACTTAAACAGGGTGTAATTTTAACTTAAAAATTTTCTGCTTGACTAAAATTACTTAAAGATGACAGCTACTAGCAAAAACTGAATAACTAACTCAAGGTATCAAATATTACTTCTTAAGTATAAAAAATAAGTAAAAATACTATTAAAATCCAACTAATTAAGCGTGTGATGCAGATAAATATGGCTTGATTTTTACTAATACAGGCATTACAAAAAATTTATTATCAAGTTGAGCAGCTAAAACAATTGTTACAATTTTTAGACAATCCTATCAGAGCAGAGCAAGAATGTATTGCTATAACCGTAGCAAAAGCAACGGAAAAACTGCGAACTTTAGCTGAAATATTCCCAATAGTAGAAACAATAGATAAAGAATTTAGCTGATAGTTGGTTGCATCACTCATAATTAAGTTGATTATCACCAATACGTCTTATGAGAGAGCTGGAGCGGTATTATCGGGTATTAGAGTTGGAGCCTGGAGCAACTTTAGAGGAAGTGAACCAGGCTTACAAAGATTTGGCTTTTATTTGGCATCCCGATCGCATCCCCTTAGATAACCAGCGTCTGAGAGAAAAGGCGCTAAAAAAGTTACAAGAAATTAACGAGGCTAGAGAACAATTACGCTCTCTCAAAACCAAGCATCAAATTCCCCATCATTCTCATCACTCCTATCAATCCCGTCAATCCCATCAACCCCGTCAATCTCATCAACCCCATCAACCCCATCAATCTCATCAACCCTATCAATCTCATCAACCCCATCAACCCCATGAATCACCGCCACCGAAAAAGCCACAACCAAAAACTACGTATAGTTCAACAAACCCTCAATCACCAAACTACGAACCACCCAAGCAAAATCCAGACTTGAGTGGTCAAGATTTCAGCAGCGCCAATTTAAGCAACAAAGACTTATCTAGCAGAAACATGAGTTACGCCAATTTAAGTGGTGCTAATCTCAGTGATACTTTTATGCATAAAGTCATCCTCAGAGGTGCAGATTTATCTGAAGCCAACTTGTTTAGAGCCAACTTACTTTTGGCAGATTTGCGAGAAGCCAATCTCCGGAATGCTAACTTGATTGGTGCTGACTTGAGTGGTGCTGATTTGCGGGGTGCTGACTTGACAGGGGCGCGTGTTCGTTCTGGCGATCGCTTACTTGTAAAATTGATTGGTGCTAACCTCAGTGGTGCGATCATGCCCGATGGCAATGTTCACGACTGATAATATGTTGATGGTTGGTTTTTGGTAATTGATTGGAATAACCAACAACCAACAACCAACAAACAACAAAACGAAAATGTCATGAATATAACAATCATTGGTTGTGGTTATGTAGGTTCTAAAGTTGCTCGATTTTGGCAGCAAGAACGGGGTTTTATTGTCACCGCAACCACAACTACTCCTGAACGAGTTACAGAACTAGAAACTATCGCCCAACGAGTTTTAGTAGTATACGGTAACGATGCTGAGAAGCTGAAATCAGTTTTAAAAAATCAAGATGTTGTCTTTTTGAGTGTTGGTGCAAAAGGCCCTAATACTTATGAAGAAAGTTATTTAGAAACAGCTCAGACTTTAGTTTCAATTCTCAAGCAAACTCCTAGTATTCAACAACTAATATATACCAGTAGTTGTTCTGTATATGGTGAACAAAATGGTGCATTAGTAGATGAAGAAACACAAGTTGCACCCACAACTCCTAGTGGTGAAATTCTCTATAAAACTGAACAAGAATTACTTTCAGCATCTAGTGACCATCTGCATGTGTGTGTTTTACGCTTAGGAGGAATTTATGGGCCTGGTCGAGAACTAGTCAAAATATATAGCCGAATTGCTGGCACAACTCGCCCTGGAAATGGTGAAGAACCAGCAAATTGGATTCATCTTGATGATATTGCTGCTGCTATAGAGTTTGCGCGTCGTCATCGTTTGCAAGGAATTTACAATCTTGTTGATAATGACGATCTGACAACTAGAGAAATATCTGATCGTGTGTGTGAAATACATAATCTACCCAAAGTTACATGGGATTCTTCTTTAAGTAGCAAGCGTCCATATAATGCCAAGATATCAAATCAAAAAATCAAAGCAGCAGGATACGAGTTTATTCATCCTCAGATGATTTTTAGCTGATTATTAAAGTAATAAAATATCATGATTAATCAACAGCAAACAGAATTTACTACACAGTTTTACACTTGGCAAAATTACCGTTGTGCTTACACAGTTGATCAACCGACTAATTCCACACCGAGTGGTATACCCTTGCTATTAATTCATCCTATTGGTGTAGGTTTATCCCGGCAATTTTGGCAAAGATTTTGTCATGAATGGAGACATCAACAACAGCGTAATTTAATTTATAATCCTGATTTACTAGGTTGTGGTGAAAGTGATCAGCCTCATATTGCTTATCATCCTAGTGATTGGGCAGGACAATTGCAATACTTTTTGCAAACAGTTGTACAAAAACCTGTAATTGTTGTAGTTCAAGGAGCTTTATTTGCAGTTGCAATTGAATTAGTTAACAGAGAACCAAATTTAGTAGCGGGATTAGTATTAGCCTCTCCCCCAGCTTGGCCATTGATTACTAAAGAATTACCAAAATGGCAAGCAAAATGGATTTGGAATCTGTTAGATTCGCCTTTCGGTAATGTTTTTTATCGCTACGCCCGCAGAGAAAAATTTTTGCGTGATTTCTCAACCAAACAACTTTTTGATTCCCCAGAAGATGTTGATTCAGAATGGTTAAATACTTTGTGTTTAGGTGCAGAAAATACTACTAGTCGCTATGCTGTTTTTTCATTTTTAGCGGGATTTTGGTTAAAGGATTATAGTAGTGCGATCGCAGCGATCAATCAACCTACATTAGTCGTTCTAGGTGAAAATATATCGAGTATTGCTAAAGAAGGTAAAAAACTCGAACCAGATGCATGGTTATCTGATTATCTTGCAGCTTTACCTCAAGGTCGTGGAATAAAAATTCCTGGTCGCAATGTTTTACCCTACGAATCCACGGCTGAATTTGTGAAAGCAATATCACCGTTTATGAATGAATTTTCATGAACAAGCGATCGCACTTTTGAAAATTGGAGCAAGCAGTTAACGCATATTTTACTACTTATGGCAAGCCAAAAAACTTAGTAATTAAAGGCAAAAGCTTGGCACAGGCTTCAAAAAAACTAGTGGTTGAAGGTAAACCAGCGACAGTTCCTTTTAAAATCTTAATTGCCGTTTTTGCCATTTTCTGCATAGCTCCATCTTCAGGTTTTTGACCTGCTTCCGCAATCGTTTTAACTTGTTCTAGAGCTTCTGCTTTATCGTCATCACTCAAACTTGTGTCAGTCTCAATCGCAGCTTGTAGTTCTGTTAATAGTTCTTTAATTCCTGGTTTGTCTGGTTCGGGCGCATCAGGTAATTGATTAATAGTATTAGTGACATTACCGCTAATTGCACCCATCGCGACACCTGTCATTGACATATTTTCACCAGCAGCAGCCACACCACTGATATTACCTTCAGTACCACTAATTGATATATTGCCTTTACTTTGAGACATGATAAATTCTCCTTGAGTTTGATAGGTTTCTACATAAAATTTGGGTTGATGAATCGCATTTTCTAATAGTTTTTCTAGGCTGCGGATTCTTTCATCCTTTTCTTTTATTCCTAACAGTAATGCTTGTAAATCACTATAAGGTAAAGCTTGAATTTCACTATATGTTTGAAAATATTCTTGATATAATTCCGAACGATTAGCGTTACCAGCAACTTTAGCTTGGAGTCGAATCTTTTCATTTCCCCTACCTTCTAGTGCGACTACTTCTAATTGGGCTTCTGGGTGATTTTCTGCTAATTGAGCGATCGCCACAGCAGCCGCACTCGGATCAATACCTTCATAATGAAATAGATCAAGAGTTTTAAATTTCTTACCTACCTCACGCAAATCGAGATGTTGAGTGTGGTAAAGATCAAGGGTTTTAATAATTGGAGTGATAAAATCAGCAAAGTCCCCTTGCTGGAAAGTTTCATGGCGATTGTCAGGTTTACGACAAGGATCTGGATCATCTTTCGTGGGTAGTTGCATATATATATAATCGCACTTTACCCCATCCAGCTTTGTGTCAGTAGAAATACCCCAATTTTCAATATAGGCTCCTGTTAAATCAGCCTGCATCAGATTAGCATGATATAGCTGTGCTTGAACCAGTTTTGCTCCTGATAAATTGGCATTTTGCAAAGTTGCTGCATTGAGGTCTGTACATATCAAACTGGCGTCTTGCAGATTAGCATCCTTTAGGTTCAGTTCCTGCAAATCCAAGCGATCAAAGTTTTGCTCTCGGCCATCCTTAGTGATTAACAATCTCCGCACTTTTGATTCTTCTAAATATGTACCTTCAACACGAGCCTGATCCACCTTTTGGGCATCATACCAACAGGTACGGCTGAGAGTTGCTTTTCTAAAATCTACACTTTTAAGGGTAGCTTGGGTAAAGTCAGCATCCGTTAAATCTGCACCACGAAAGCTAGTTCCCTTTTGAGCTACGATACCAATAGCAAGCGATCGTACTAATAAATATTTGTTGTTTCCAGCTATTGCTTGCCAACCTATGTAAATACCAAATATTATCCCCACTAAACCAATCGACCCAGCTGTCAAATAAGCTGACTCATCTGATCTCACTCCGAGTGAAGCACCAAATACAGCACCAAAAAAAGCCATTAATCCTGTTAAGCTTCTAGCCCCTGGTAAAGCCATAACTCTCGCCACAGCAACAGCTACAGCCATATTTCCCACCCCAGCCAACACCCCAACTAGAGCTATTGTTGTAAATACCGCACCAATTACTAGATGTCTACCAACTTCATTTTCTGGGAAAAAAGCTAGTGCAGCTACTAAGCAAGCAGCTACAATCTCAGCTAATGTTGCTAATGTTGCTCCTAAACCTTGCCAAACAATAATAATTAAAAATATTGCCGAGATAATTAAAGCAGCAAATCCAAAAAAAGCAGTTTTATAAGTAGGATTATTTAATAAATCACCAATGAAAGCACCAGCATAAGCTGAGATTAATCCTGCAAGTAATGACATCATTAGTGACAAAGCAACCAAGCAAATTGCCCAGAAAATTGGCAATCCTGCTTTCGCATTACAGAAGTTTGCACCAATCAAAATAGCATTACGAAAGTCAGCACCCCGAATATCAGCATAGCTAAAGTTTTCTCCTGCGAGGTTTTTACCCCGGAAGTTTGCACCTCGTAAATTAGCATGGTGAAATTCGTTTGCCATATTTGTTCATTTATTATTCTGTATTTGAATCTGTGGATTAGGCGTTGCTGAATTGCGGGATGAATTCGGATGTAGAGACGCGATATATCGCGTCTCTACAAAGATTTTGGCATTACGCAGAATCATTTTCATACATGAAATCAGCAACGCCGTGGATTATTTTGCTTTTTATTAACGCCTCTCCGTCGAATATTGACTGAGTTAGTCACCTGAAATTTACAGGACATTTCCATCTTAATACAGCCCGTATTGCTGGAATTTTGCACATTATAGGTGGATTGGTTTTTATGTAATTACCAACTTCCGTTGTACTTACCTGTACACTAACGTTGATATTATCAGTAACTTTAGTAACTGTGCAGTTTTTAGAGATGTTTGTTGGGTTGGAACTGACGCGATGATTCGTGTCAATACCTACCTGAACACCTACATCGGTGGCTACACATCCATTACTACTTTGTGTAGAAAGTTTGTCTTTGTTAATTTCTCTTAAAGCACTTGTAGCCGCAGAGCGTACTTTACTATCTGGATCTTTGAGAGCATTAGTTAAAGCCGGAATTGCTGCTTTTGCTTCTGTACCAAATAGCCCTAGAGTAACAGCAGCATTAACACGGACATTACTATCTTGATGTTTGAGAGAATTAATTAGAGGTAGAACTGGATCTTTACCAATTTGCCTGAGAGCATAGACAGTAATAGTCCGAACATCCTGATTTTTATCCTTTAATAATCTATTTAATACAGGTACTGCTGGTGCAGCTTGTGAACCAATTTCACCAAGTAAAGCAATTGTGATGATACGCAAGTTCTCATCTTTATTTTCTTTGAGGGCTTTGATTAAAGCCGGAACAGCTTTTGATCTGCACGCTACTAAAGCATTAAAATCAGCAGGCTCACCTTTGTTTAATTGCTGAATATGTTTTTTAATCTCTACATCAGTACATTGAGACTGAATTGATGGTGTTTGAGCTAGTGTTTTTGTAGTTATTAAAACAGGTAAGCTTATTACCTCTAACAAAGTTAAGGCTGTCAAGATAGCTGCTTTAGATTGCCATTTTTCCTCGATTTTTTCATGTGTGTTCATCTATTATTTCATCTTTGAATCTGTGGATTGCTTATAGAGATAAGCTTGTCAATAATGCTGTTTTGAATTTGCAGTTTTTGCTATACACAATAAACCTCCTTGCAAACAAGGAGTGTATTTAAATTTTGATCAATATTAGTGATTACCAAATAAAACTATAAGATTCCAGGTTCTGCTTACATATTTTGCAAAAATTAATATTTGACGTAGCAAAACAGACGATTGATGTAGTGTTTACGCTTATAAAAATTATCAATACCTTTGGTTGTTTAACACAAGTATTGTTGTTGATGCTTGCACAAGTGCGATCGCACCTGCGGAATATGGATTAAAATACACAAACCTCAGTGAGTCTTCACTGAGGCTGTTTAGAATTGGCTAAATAGATCCGACAATTAGAAATTGATTAACGACCATAATAGTAGTAGTCATCATCGCGATCGCGACGGTAGTAGTAGTCATCATCATTGCGATCACGGCGATAGTAATTGTCGCGACCACGACGGTAGTAGTCGTCATTATAATCATCGCCGTTTATTTGCATTTGCTCCTGGTAGCTGCGAGTTTCCGAGGTTTGAACATTAGTACCACCATTGATAGCAGCACCATTTTGATAGGTTGTTTGGCGATTATATTGCTCTTGGTCGCCAGCGAAAGCAGCAGTAGGAGCGATAAGCATCGCAGCAGCTACTAGACCAAAGGCGAAGGGTTTGTTCAACATATTTTTAGACCTCATCAGTCGTATGTTGCTGGAATCAAGATGCTATTGGAAAGTTAGGAATAATTTGGCTCATACCAAACATTCAACAACACCTAATACCTTACTTAAATAGTAGCTACTCTTGCAAAATATGGTAAAAAATCACTAATTGTTAACAGATGAAAACGCATTAAATTGGCGTAAAGCTTACGCTGACTCTATTTCCAGCTAATCTAAACTACTTTCATTTCACACTTTTAAACCACTCGACAATCCCTTGTGCGATCGCTCGTGCTAATTTCTTCTGTTCTTTTTCATCCGTCACCCATTCAAATTCATCGGGGTTACTCATAAAACCCAACTCTAATAATATAGATGGCGCACTCGCTGGACGTGTCAAAGCTAAGTTATCCCAAAATACACCGTAGGAAGGACGCTTTCTAGTTTTAACGAGATACTTCTGCATAAATATTGCTAAGTCGTGCGCTTGGGGATGATACCAAAAAGTTGCGACTCCTTGAGTATTTTCAGCATCACCATCGTCGGGAAGAGAGTTGTAATGGATCGAAATAGAAATGGCGGGTTGTTCTTTGTCAATAATTGCTTGGCGTTGAGGAAGCGAAACTTCTTTGTCATCTTCCCGCGTCATCACTACTGTCGCACCACGCTTTACTAATTCATCCCGCACTAATTTCGATACTTTTAAATTCACATCTTTTTCTAAATATCCATTCGGCCCACTCGCACCCGGTTCTTTCCCCCCGTGTCCCGGATCTAATAATATTTTGATTCCCGATAAAGGTTTTTGTTTACTACTTAAAATAGGAGAATGGCGCAAACTCAATACTAAGCTTGTGCCTTCGTACCTGAGCTTGTATCCCCATTGTTGATTTTTTTTGAGGTTAAAGGTGTATTGGACTTGCTCTGGCTTGATTTGCTGCCAATCTAGGCGAGAAATTAGAGGGTTGTCATCTAGACGAATAATATCGGTTTGAGCGGTGGTATTGTAGAGATTAAGGGTGAAAGTTTGATTGCTCTGTTGTACACTCACGGGAACGGGAACTTGCAAAGGAAAAACCATCTCGGTCATGTTAGGTAGTGGACGATAACCAACACTACGAATGATTGAGCGTGGAGGTATAGCCCCTGGTATAATGGTTGTTTCTTTACTGTTGATCCAGCTGCCATAGTCCAAGCGTAACCATTCTCCTTCCTTAGCTGTGACTGCTGCACGTGTACCTTTAGGTAACGGCGTCAGTCGAGAATAATCTGTACTCGGACCAGTACGAGCAACACCAGCATCGGCTGTGACTTCCACAACTGGCAATTTTGCTCTTGAGAGGATAGTAATTTTTCCTGTTCCTACCTGATTGATTGTTTTGCCATTCTGTGTCAGTTGAAACTGAGGTTTACCCAAATCTATTTCTTTGGTGTTGTCTGCAACGACTGCATCAGAAGTGGTGTGATCTGCTAATGCTGTAGTGCAACCCTCATATTTACTAGCGCCATTGTTAACAGCAGGTTGATTTCGTCCTGTCAGTGCTGCTGAGTTACCAGGGAGTTGTACTTGCTGGGGTTGGGGCGACAGGGGAATTGTTTGATTACCCAATTTTACAGAGACACTAGCTTTGGGAGTAGCGATCGCGCTAAAACAAATCAGTTCACCCGGAAGTCTCGCAATGTCAACTACTGGAGTCAAAGAATCTTTGGCAAAAGCTAAACCTTGTGGTATTTCTGGTTGAGTGGAAAGCCTTGTCACCTGGATCTGGATGGTTTGATTTTGGTAGTTGATCCTAAAGGTGTTTTCTCCCGGCTGCAAAGGTAAACTAGGGGCAAAATGGCCAGACTGACTGCGCTTGATTGCCTTACCATTGATCAAAACCTGTCCGGAAGTGGGGGCTGTACCAAGAAAAAAGATGCGATCAGCACTTGTTTGGTGCTTGGGAGGGGGATAAACAACCTGGAAAGATGGCTCTTGTGCCAAGACAACTACGGAGGAAGCGACTATAAAGCCTAATATTACAGATCCTATAAGTGATTTCACGCCAAATTTCATTAAGATTCACAACGACCAAGAAAGGCAGAAGGCAGAAGGCAGAAGCCAGAAGGTAACTATGTTGAGAATGAAAATAAAATCTATACTTAGTTTTTCATACTTCATCCTTCATCCTTCATCCTTCACCTTCAAAAGTTACTAGAAAACAAGAGTTATGACTAAGTTTGTATTTGTTACCGGCGGTGTAGTTTCCAGTATCGGCAAGGGCATTGTAGCAGCAAGCCTGGGACGTTTGCTCAAATCTCGAAATTATTCGGTATCGATTCTCAAGCTCGATCCATATATTAATGTTGATCCAGGAACAATGAGTCCTTTTCAACATGGAGAAGTGTTTGTTACCCAAGATGGTGCGGAAACAGACTTGGATTTAGGGCATTACGAGCGCTTTACTGATACCTCGATGTCACGTCTCAACAGTGTCACTACTGGCTCAATCTACCAAGCAGTCATTAATCGAGAGCGGCGCGGTGACTACAATGGCGGCACTGTGCAGGTGATTCCCCACATCACCAATGAAATTAAAGAAAGAATAGAACGAGTTGCTAAAGATACTAATCCTGATGTTGTAATTACGGAAATAGGCGGTACAGTCGGAGATATAGAATCACTGCCGTTTTTGGAAGCAATTCGTCAATTCCGCAAGGATGTCGGACGACAAAACGTGTTATATATGCACGTTACCTTGATTCCCTGGATTGCTTCGGCGGGTGAAATGAAAACTAAGCCGACCCAGCATTCTGTAAAAGAGTTACGTTCAATTGGTATCCAACCAGATATTTTAATTTGTCGATGCGATCGCGCCTTACCAACCGGACTTAAATATAAATTATCCGAATTTTGTGATGTTCCCGCAGCTTGTGTAATTCCGGCGATCGATGCTAAGAGTATTTATGAAGTACCGTTAATTTTAGAACGGGAAGGACTAGCACAGCAAACACTGGAGTTGCTGAACATGGAGCAACACCAACCTAATTTAACTCAGTGGCAAACTCTGGTAGAAAGGCTGTATAGTCCGAAACATCGCATCGAAATTGCTATTGTTGGTAAATATGTACAATTAAGTGATGCTTATCTTTCTGTAGTTGAGGCGTTGCGTCATGCGGCGATCGCCATGAGTGGTGAACTGCGTTTGCGTTGGGTAGACTCAGAAAAACTCGAAGTAGAGGGAGCAGAGGATCATTTAGCTGGTGTTGATGGTGTAATTGTACCCGGAGGTTTTGGTGTACGTGGAGTTGATGGTAAAATTGAAGCCATCAAATATGCCCGTATTCATCAAATTCCTTTCTTGGGTTTATGCTTAGGAATGCAGTGTTCCGTAATTGAATGGGCCAGAAATATTGCGGACTTTACGGATGCCCATAGTGCTGAATTTGAACCCCATACTGAAAATCCTGTCATTAATCTATTGCCAGAACAGCAAGACGTAGTAGACTTAGGCGGGACCATGCGTTTGGGTTTGTATCCTTGTCGCGTTGTGCCGAATACCTTAGCTTTTAGTCTGTATCAAGAAGAAGTGATTTACGAACGACATCGCCATCGTTACGAGTTTAATAATGCTTACCGCAACCTGTTTTTAGACTCTGGTTATGTCATTAGTGGCACTTCTCCCGATGGACGTTTAGTGGAAATGATAGAATTGCCTAATCATCCTTTCTTTTTAGCTTGTCAATTCCATCCGGAGTTTCAATCTCGTCCCAGTGCGCCCCATCCTCTATTTCAAGGCTTTATCGAAGCTGCGATCGCTCGTTCTCAATCTTACGAAGGCAGACAAACCCCTGTTCCAGTTTCCTAAATTTCTTTACAATCAGTCGCTATTTTCCAGAGAATTCACGCACAGTTTTCTGGTAGATGAAGATTTATACTCTGCTAAGAGGGTGCTGTGTAGGAATATGCTCCTGATATATTCCGGATCTAAGGAGACTTTGTGGCGTACTGGTTAAAAATTAGTTACGAGAGGAAGGAATATGTGGTCAATTTTGAACGCGTAAGTGCCTTTTGTTACGAGCAAAACGGTCGGGTAACATTTTGGCTACCCGATTGCGCTATTCCCATTGTGATCAATCCTCAAACTAACCAGCAAGACTACCAAAAAGTTCTGGAGTACATTCAATACATCACTGAAGCAGAGTTAGAAAATAGCTACTGGGTAAAAATTCACTACGAGAGAAACGAGTATGTAATTAACCTCAACTGTATTAGTTCTTTTTGTTATGAGCCACCGAATGGTAGAATCACGTTTTGGCTACCAGATGGCATTATTCCAATTATTATTAATCCAGTTAGTAACCCAGAGTCTTACGAGAAGGTGGTGAACCACATTCAAAAGACGACTGGGCATTTTTTGTCTGAATAAATATTAAGTAGGGTGCGTTACGGCTATGTAAGAATTTGAGCATTGGCGAAAGTAGAAATTAGCGGTAACGCACCGCATGATTGTGGTACATTACACGTTGCTTTTAGCCTTGGAATTGATTCCAAGGCAGGATATTGCTTGTATCAATCAAAGAAAACTGGGGAATTATGGCGCGTCTAGCACTGTTGAGTGTATCAAATAAAACTGGATTAATTGAACTTGCTCGTAGTTTAGTAGAAGAGTTTGATTTTGAGTTAATTAGCAGTGGTGGTACTGCTCAAACTCTCAAAAATGCGGGATTACCAGTTAAAAAAGTCGCAGATTACACAGGCTCACCAGAAATATTAGGTGGTCGTGTGAAAACTCTACATCCGCGCATTCACGGAGGAATTCTCGCGCGTCGGGATATTCCGCAAGATATGACGGATTTGGCAGATAACCAAATTCGTCCAATAGATTTAGTAGTGGTAAATCTCTATCCTTTTGAGGAAACCATCGCTAAACCCAATGTCACATTAGCAGAAGCAACTGAGCAAATTGATATTGGTGGCCCTGCTATGCTGAGGGCAGCATCAAAAAACTTTGCCCATTTGACGGTGTTGTGCGATCCTTCCCAATATGACGAGTATTTGCAGGAATTACGCCAACACACAGAACCATCGTTTGAATTTCGCCAAAAGTGTGCCTTGAAAGGATTTTTGCATACTTCTAGTTATGATCAAGCGATCGCATCTTATCTGCTCAAAACACAACAAACAGAACTACCAGAAACATTCACTCTTTGTGGGAAGCAACTACAATCTTTACGCTACGGCGAAAACCCCCATCAAAGTGCAGCTTGGTATCAAAGTGGTGCAAATTCCACAGGTTGGGCTGCTGCTACTAAACTGCAAGGAAAAGAACTCAGTTACAATAACTTAGTTGATTTAGAAGCAGCACGCCGCATCATCGCCGAATTCACTGACAGTCCGGCTGCAACGATTATCAAACATACTAACCCCTGTGGTACAGCTCAAGGCAGCACCATCGCCGCAGCTTACCAAAAAGCCTTCAATGCTGATCCTATGTCTGCTTTTGGTGGTATCGTTGCCCTCAACCGTCCAATTGATGCTGCAACAGCAACTGAGTTAACAAAAACATTTTTAGAATGTGTAGTCGCACCAGGATGTGAAGAGGACGCGAAAGCAATTCTGGCTGCGAAGTCGAAAGTACGGGTTTTGACTTTAGCGGATTTAAGTAGTGGCCCCAAAGAAACAGTCAAAGCGATCGCAGGTGGTTTCCTTGTCCAAGCTTCAGATGATATTGTCGCCGATACCAATCAATGGCAAATCGTCACCGAACGCCAACCCACACCCACAGAATTAGCAGAATTACTGTTTGCATGGAAAGTTTGTAAACACGTCAAATCTAACGCTATTGTTATAAGTAGCGATCGCACAACTTTAGGTGTTGGTGCAGGACAAATGAACCGCGTTGGTTCAGTGAAAATAGCCCTTGAACAAGCTGGTGAAAAAGCTCAAGGTGCAGTTCTTGCTAGTGATGGATTTTTCCCCTTTGATGATTCTGTCAAAACTGCGGCGACGGCGGGAATTATGGCGATCGTGCAACCAGGTGGAAGTTTGCGAGATCAAGATTCGATTCAAGCTGCAAACGAACTTGGTTTAGTAATGGTTTTCACTGGTGTACGTCACTTTTTACATTAATCTATCTCAAGTAGGATGTTACACTTGCCAAAGTGTCTATATTATGCTGGTAGATAGATAAACACAATGTTAATCTTTAATTGTGTGTGAGGAGTAAGTTTGAAGTAAAAAGCGTTTGGAGTGGCAACATGGTAACACTGCAAGCGCTTTTTTAATGGCAAATTATTGAAGAGAAAAATTTTTTATCTTAAGTACTTGTCATCATCAAAAATTAGTGATATCTTTTAGTTGTGTGTGAGGAGCAAGTGTAAAACGAAAAGCGCCTGGGGTGGAAACACGGCAACACTCCCAAGCGCTTTTTGTTTTTTAAATTTAATTATTAGTTGTTAGTAGTCCCAATCAACAACCAAATAATGCAAAACAGCAGCCCAATATTGATAATTTCTAGGCTGCTGTTTGAAGATAAATTTTAACAAATCCAAGATTTTTGAATCCTAACTCAACTAAAAAATTCCTAGTAGAAATATGACAGTTAGCCCGCACAAGGCAAGCAAAGAGATGATCATGATGTTGCCTACACTATGATCTTGTGTTGATTGGTGTGTTTGTTCACTCATAATGACCCACCCAAATTTTAATTCTCATGCTGTAATTATAAATAAGTGAACTGGGTAAATCTGTCGTATCGTAAAAAACTTGATTTATGTTCACCAATGTTCAAATTGAGAGTAAGTTTAATATCAAATAATTGAACTTTTGTTGCCAATCAAGGTCAATCGTCAATCGTCAATCGTCAATGGTCAATCGTCAATTTGAAATTCTCTGTACTCTTAACAATGGACATTTGACAATAGACATTTGACAATAGACTATCTTGTTAACTCCCGCCAGGTTTTTTGGCCGACTATTCCATCTGAAACTAAATTTCGGCGATTTTGAAAAGCCTTGACAGCAGATTCTGTTAAAGCACCAAAAATTCCATCTACTTGCACAGTATAACCGTTAAATCTTAATACCCGTTGCAACACTCTGACTGCATCACCCCTATGACCAAAACCGAGAATTGGTAAATCCGGACTAGCTTGAGCAAATTTTGTTACCCGTGTATTGTTTGTGGGTCGTTTATTTCTGACACGAGGCGGTTGTCTAAGTCCCCCTGCAATATATTGAGGCTGGTGGTGAACAGATTTTGGGAGAACGGCAGTATATTGATTTATATCTTGAGCTTGATGTGTGGAAGTAAAAGCAAGTAAAAAATTATCGTCAGTTGTTGTCCCTTCATAAAGGGAAGTGAACTCTGGTTGTACATTTGAGCCATCAATACTGTCTGTAGCAGTATCTTCTGTTACAACTGGGGAGTCCTTGGATTCATCAAAGTTTTGTAGTTTTTGTTTGATAGTTTGAACTTGATGATTGTCATCAACTATATCAGGTGCGATCGCAGACGATATCACAGAAACTTGCTTATCCTCTGCGATGAACTCAGGTGGTGTGATTTGATTTGCAGGAACAACCTCAGATAACTGATTTTCTTCTGACTTGTTTATGTCATTGTCTAGCTGAACCGGTGAATTCACCTGAGTATTAGGTAAAGAAGGTTGTCCTGTTGTTAACACGCCCGTTATCAGTAGACCCATATCACTCATTGTATTTCATTTTACTAACGCCCATATTTTCTTTCACACACCAAACAGTTAATCCTCCGGAATAGTGCGTATTTATAACTAAAAAATTTAGTTATTTTCTTCAAAAAATCGGTGCGATATTCAGAGTAGCCTCCTTGTGATAGATGGCAAATCAAAATCTGAGTAAAATTGCAGATAGAGTGAATATATGTGTAATATCAAGTCCTTTTCAAACAAAAAAACAAAAAGACGTAAACCATAGTATAGTTTATTATTCCTACACTTAAATTTTAAATTTAACACTATTAAGGTAGCGTTCAAGTTTGTGCAATTGTCATTTCCTACTAAGTAGCTCAATCTCTTTGTTGAGCCAAGGAATGAGGGGGTTGAGGGGTGTCACCCTTCATTTATTCACTTACACTATTTCGGTAATTAGTGATAGATGATTCACATTTTTATTACTGATCACCGATTACCGACAATTCTCTTAGGACTTATGCAAAACTATACACAGTAGGAGCAATTCATGTAGACGCTGCATCGGCTATTTACTCTATGGGAAGCCGGACAAAGAAAGCCCATCTACAGAAGCCACTACTCTAGGAGAAGCCAGACTTCGTCCGTCTACGTGTCGAAGCGCAGGGTATTTGCCCCTACTGTGAAAATTATAGTTTTGGTTATTGTTTGCGTCAGTCCTGTCTCTAACTCATAGCATCAACTACTGGGTAGAAGTAAAAAGCAAATCCCAAAAGTATGTAAGCCGCTAAAAGTAACGTGCCTTCTAACCAATTTGATTTACCATCAGAACTAATGGAATTTGCAATTAATACTGATACAGCTACGGCCACCAATTCAAAGGGACTAAAATCTAGATCCATTGGTTGACCGAAAAATTTCCCTACAATCACTAACACGGGAGCGACAAACAGAGCAATCTGCATACTTGATCCCACTGCTACGGAAAGGGAAAGATCCATTTTGTTTTTCATTGCCACAGTCACAGCTGTAGCATGTTCAGCAGCATTGCCAATAATAGGAACAAGGATCACCCCTGTAAATAATGCTGTCAAGCCTAACTGTGATGTGGCTACTTCTAGAGAATCCACCAATAGTTCTGATTCTATTGCTACTAAAAGTGTACATACCAACAACACCCCGCTCCACAACCAAATATTAGGTTTGTGATCCTCCGCTTCCAAAGCTTCTGTTTCTGCTACACCCACATCGTAAAGATACGAGTGAGTTTTCATCGAAAATAGCAGTGTCAAAGCATAGACTAGGATTAAGACAACAGCTACTGCTAAAGAAAGATTTTGCAGGGTTTTTTCACCAATTGCTGGCGAGGTGACGTTCATTGCTGTTGGCAATAAAATAGCAATCACCGCTAAATTCATCGCAGCTGAGTTCATCCGCGCTACTATCGGTTGAAATGTCTGTTCTTTATGGCGCAGTCCGCCTAATAACATAGCCAAACCCATCACCAATAGCAAATTGCCAATAATTGAGCCGGTGATACTGGCTTTGACTACGTCTACTAATCCCGCTTTGAGGGCAATGATCGCAATAATTAATTCTGTGGCATTACCAAAAGTAGCATTTAATAATCCTCCTAAAGTAGGGCCTACTACCACAGCGATTTCTTCTGTTGCTGTTCCCATCCAAGCAGCTAGAGGTAAAATTGCTAATCCAGCTGCAATGAAGATTATTAAATCTCCCCACTGTAAAAAGTGAGCCGCCACAGAAACTGGAATAAACAGCAATAGAACTAAAAAGAGAATGTTTTTACCTGACATTTGTTAATAGTTAATGGTCAATTGTCAATGGTCAATCGTCAAGGGTCAATCGTCAAGGGTCAATCGTCATTAGTCATTGGTATTTATTGTCTTCCCACACTCCTCACACTCCCCACTCTCCCTTGTCTCCCCCCTTCCCTTGTTTTCTTTGTCTACTGTTTAAATTGTTCCGAAATTTTACTGTTTACACACAGATAGCAAAGTTTGTAAAATAAATTGGAGTTTTACGGAGTATTAATAAATTTTCTTTGCAAAACTTTTTATTAAACCGTAAATATTACACCAAAAATAATGTTTAATATATTAAAAGACAATTAAATTTTTGGTACTGCCAGTGGAAAAAGCTGTCATCAGGCTTTTTCAATTGGCTGTTTTATTCCTGAATTTCGGGAAACGACTGCTTGATGATGCAGATTGCCCGTAATTTTATGAGCTATACTCTGAAGTGCATTCATCTGGTCGTTGTTATCTACCTGCGCTAATATTTACCAGAAATGCCGCTATACAAAGGTGAACGCATATATTTGTCGGCACAATTGCAAGTATTTTTGATTTTGGATACACTACATGACTTCTGCTGCTGAACTGCCAGGTCAAACTGGCATAAATTTGACATCACAAGAAAATTCTCCAAACGCCAAATCGCCTAATCCCTTGACGACGGCTACGGGCGTTTACGTGACTGTACACGGTCATTTTTACCAACCACCACGGGAAAATCCATATTTGGATGCGATCGAACGCCAACCGGGTGCAGCACCATTTCATGATTGGAATGAACGTATTCATCATGAATGCTATCGCCCGAATGCCTTTGCTAGGGTGCTAAATGATCGAGGCGAACTGGTAGGGATCGTTAATAATTACGAGTATTTGAGCTTTAATATTGGGCCAACGCTAATGTCCTGGCTAGAACGCCATGACGTAGAAGTTTATCAGCGAATTTTAGAGGCCGATCGCAAATCTTGTGAACGTTTGCATGGACATGGCAACGCGATCGCGCAAGTATACAACCATATCATCATGCCTCTGGCCAACGAGCGCGACAAATATACGCAGATTCGTTGGGGTAAAGCAGATTTCCGATCCCGCTTTAAACGCGATCCCGAAGGTATGTGGTTGGCGGAAACTGCTGTAGACTACGCCACCCTCGAAGCCTTAATCAAAGAAGGAATTCGCTTTATCGTCTTAGCACCCTCGCAAGCACAGCGTTGTCGTCCCCTACCTACCAAAGACAATCCCCATCCAGAATGGCACGAAGTCGGTGGTAGTCAGATTGATCCCACCCGTCCCTATCGTTGCTATCTCAAACCCACACTCAGCACAGCCTCTTCCCCTTTGAGTACGGTTTCTTTATCTCCCAGAGATGGGGACACGGTGACACGGAGAATGGGAGACGCGGAGAATAATCATATCTCCGCGTCGGAGCGTCCCCCCGTCTCCGCGTCAGAAGAACTTCCCTACATCGATATCTTTTTCTACGATGGTCCGATTTCGCGGGATATGGGTTTTAGTGATGTTCTCTACAATTCTGGGCATTTAGCAGGGCGCATTGGTTCGGCGGTACGCGGGGATCATCGTCCTGCACAGTTAATTTCTGTAGCGACAGATGGGGAAACCTTTGGACATCATAAAGGAGGAACAGAGAAAACTCTGGCATATGCCTTTACCAAAGAATTTTCCCACCGGGGTTGGACTGTTAGCAACTTTGCTCATTATCTCAGCTTGAATCCTCCTAGTTGGGAGGTAGAGTTAAAGCCTGTTACCGCTTGGAGTTGCGCCCACGGTGTTGATAGATGGCAAGATAATTGCGGTTGTGGTGGTGGTGGTGAATGGCATCAACAATGGCGTCGCCCGTTGCGACATGCCTTAAACTGGTTACGCGATCGCCTGACGCAAGTATATGAAGAACACGGTAGACAGTTTTTCCTTGATCCCTGGCAAGCACGAGATGAATATATTAAGGTAATTCTGGATCGTTCGCCAAACAATATTCACCACTTCCTCGCCCACCATCAAAAAAGCGAACTCAAGGATACAGAACAAATAGACGCTTTGCGCTTGCTGGAAATGCAGCGTCATGCTTTGTTGATGTTTACAAGTTGCGGTTGGTTTTTTGAGGAAATATCCCGCCCGGAAGGAACACAGATCCTGCGCTACGCCGCCCGTGCTTTAGAACTGGCGGCAGATGTAGCAGGTGTGCAACTAGAAAAAGAATTCCTCAAACGCCTTGCCATTGCTCCCAGTAATGTTGAGATTTTCGGACATGGTGGAGAAGTTTACCGCCAACTGGTAGTGACTTCACAAATCACGTTTAAGCAAGTTGCAGCCCATCACGCGATCGCTTCTTTGTTTAACAATCACAAAGGTGAAACCCGTAATGGCAATGGTAATGGCACTTCACCCAACAACTGTACTATCAAATATTCCCATCCCTACCAGAAACGGGTTTATTGCTATAAAGTTCATGAATTAGATTACCATCTGCAACGTCTGGGAAGCTTAACACTGGCAGTCGGACACTTAAAGTTAATCTCAGAAATCACCTGGGAAACTGAACATTTAGTCTTTGCAGTGCTGCATTTGGGAGGTTGGGATTTCCACTGTTGCATACAACCATTTGAAGGAAGGCGTAATTACAGTCAAATCAAAGAACAATTATTGGCATCACTACAAAAAGCTAGTGCAGCAAACATGATCTTAGTCATGATGCAATTATTTGGGGATCAAGCGTTTAGCTTAGAAAATCTCTTTGCTGAAGAACGCCATCGCCTGATGCAATTGTTGAGTCAGGAAACTTTAACACGATTAGATCAACTTTATACACAAACATATCGAGATAATTACGGTGTACTGATGGCATTTCATCGGGATGAATTGGTAGCACCACAAGAATTGCAAGTCGCAGCAGAAATAGCTTTAAGCTATCGGTGTATGACCACACTGCGTGCCTTAGAGCAAGATATTAGCGAACCACAATTGAGTATAAATCATATCCTGGAGTTAAAAGCGATCGCTAGTGAAGCTAAACAACTGCGCTGTCGGTTAAATATTCCCGAAGGTAAGCAGATGTTAGAACAGTTGATTTTGCGCTTGCTTTGGCAGTTATTGCACGATCCTAATGGTACATTTGATGCAGATATCCAGCGCTTGGAAAGATTGATAGATGTTGGCTATCAGCTCAATGTCGGGATCACCTTGAATAGACCTCAAGAACTATACTTTAGCTGTTTGTACAACAAGATTATCCCCCAATGTCAAATCGCGATCGCTAGTGGTGAAGACATCACAAAGTATCGACAGTTATTAAAGTTAGGGCAAAAATTAGCCGTTGACGTTAGTTACTGGTTGAATCAGATGGAATGACAAGACAGACAAGGGGGACAAGGGAGACAAGGGGGACAAGGGGGACACGGGAGACAAGGGGGACACGGGGGACAATAAACACCGATCCCCGATTCCCGATCACCGATCCCCGACCCCCGATCCCCATTTTCAATACAACTGCTAATTTCTGAGTGGGCGATCGCAATGGTAAGGATAAAGCCACTCACATTTAAAAAGTCCGTGGGTGTGCTTTTCAAAAAAAGGCCCGGCGTGATACTTGGATGAGATGTTAATTCCTGCTTTGGTTTTTACTTCATACAACCACGGAAACAATGCTATAAAAACAACAATAAAAATTAAGGAAATTGGAAGAAGTTTGAGGAAAGATTGAGTCCAATTTCGTGAATTGTGATGGAATTTTTTTGGCATTCGGTACATTGGTGAGAAACTAACAATCAATCTTAGATTGAGAGTCAAAATAACGCCGTAAACCATGAACAATTTTGTCTTTTTTCTGCTGATTACAGGTTAAACAAAGTGTTTGTAGATTACTGATATCATTTGTACCACCACGTGCCAAGGGGATAATATGGTCAATACTTAACTGAGTATCATGATGTGTTTGACCACAATTTTTACATTGATAATTATCTCGTTGATGTACGTATTTTCTCACTTCCACAGGAATACGTATGCGGGGGTTTTTGTGCATATTTTTGAAAGATTTTATATTGTAGATTAATCAAATAAGAATCAAATATTGCAAGGGATAGGATTTTTCGTCATAATTTGGGCATGTAGAGACGTTGCACTGCAACGTCTCTACAGGGTTTAAATGTCAATCTAATAGATAAAACATCAACCCAAAAACAAGTGATTATACAACATACAATGATTCCGAAGAATCAACAAATCCATTATCAGAAACTTCCTCAGAAATTTCATCACTTGCAATCACATCACTCTCACCAATTACAGGAAGCAAATGTTCATACAAACCCATTGCTTGGAAACAAGCATTGATAGCATTCACCGCTTGATTGTATGCAGAGATTTTTTGCTCAACAGTATTTAATAGCTGGCGATTACTGATAATTTTTTCCTCAGCTTCTTGTGCTAAAGTTTTTTCTAAATAGGCACGTGCTTGAGAATACTGCTGCAAAATTTCGTCTGCTTGTTTATCCGCCATCGGTAACAAATTTGTTTTGAGAGTTTGGTTAATTGTTTGACGGAAAGTTTTGCGGATAGTTTGTAAAACCTTGGGTTCAAAATCTAATTTCAATAATTGCTTAATTGCTGGTTCAGCTTCCACCATACTTTCGCAGTCATAACCTTGAGAAGTTTGCTGTAGTGTTTGGCGAAATTGATAGATAGAAAAAGTCCCTTCATCGTAAAATCTCGGACTTTCTCTAACAAAGCGATCGCACTCTACCCGTGCTTCATTTACCAAAGCCTGAGAAACTACTTTTTCTAATAGTTTCAACTCCTGTTCTATACCACCATCATTACCCAACAAGCGATACAATTGGCGATGATATTCTGACTTGTGAATTCTCTCAATTAAGTGTTGGAAGAGATTTGCAACGATTGTTTGACAAGACTCAACCAAAACATCTTCTAATTGATTTGCCAAGTAATACAGCGCTTCAACTAAAATAGCAATCAAAGGCGCTGTTGCATTGCGGGGATGACTCAAAGTTGCACGGCGATAAGCATCAGCCACAGAAAAAGTGTACAGTAATTCATCTAAACGACGAATCATCAATAATTGTAATTGCTGAAAATCAGTCTCGAAAGATTCGCATCCATTCGTCACCACTCGATTAATTTCTTCAGCAATATGTTGACGAAACTCATTACCAACTTGTTGTAACTGTTGATTGAGGCGTTGTAATTCCTGCGCTTTCATCGCCTCAATTTCGTTGGGTTGACTTTCTAAATCTCGTTTGACTACCTGATAACTTTTTTTGAGGAGAATGCAAATATCTTCTAAATCATCAGCAAGGTTTTTAAATAATTGTGGACGCTTTTCTTCGGTAAGATATCGAGTTATCGCCGTTCTAAATTCCTCAATCCCGCTATCTTGAATTAGCTGATTAATTAATGGTGTTCCTTGTTCTGCAAAAATTCTCACGTAGTTTTCATTTGCAGTTTCGTAACTATTTACAGAAATCCGAAATTTGCTAGATGATAACTTCCCAGAATTAGCACAATAACGCAAAAACTCATTGACAAACTGCGGTGTTTCTTCTTTCCCATCTTCACCTTTAACACTCTCAGCAAATACCGAATCCAACCCAAACCTATCCCCACCATTTGTATTTTTTATTTGACTACCGTAAAATCCCAGTAATCCACTAGTTTTATAAATTCTTGTGGTATCCCGAAACTGTTGATTAATCAAATCATCGAGTCGTTGACGTAACTGGGTGTTGTACCAAGTTTCATCAATACGGTTGAAAACGTAAAAAACGCGATCGCGTATTCCCGCATTTTTCCGCATCAACTCTAGAAGTTCCGTTTCTTCCTTCGTCATGTCACCCGCAGATGCAGGTTTCAGCACACACACCACAGCAGAAGTATCCGGGTGTTGAATTTTGGCGTAGGTTAACTGTGCATCTTTCTCTACAGGTGCATCAATTCCCGGCGTGTCGATAACCACGTTACCATCTTCTAATAACGAATGATGACAATAATATTCAATTCGCTTTAAAACCGCGCTATTACTACCACGCCGTGCATAACTAGCAGCTTCCTTGAGATTGGTAAAATTAAACTGCTCCATCGAATATGTAGCATGATTTACCGTGTGGATGTGTTGACGATTTGTCACATACCCTTCTAACAACAAAATCAACGCTTTTGCTTGTTTTGCCCTTTCTGATTTACTTTCCCCACCCTCTTGTTTGATAATTGAGAAACAATCAGAAGACAGCTGATAGATAACTTCTTTTTGGTTGATATTGGTGATATTTGTAAATCCTAGCTGCTGACAGAGAAAAACTGCTTGTTCTCTAATTTCTGCTTCACTCAAAAAAGTCAACACAACTCGTTCTTGATTTGGTTGTGCATATTCAATTTTGCATTCCGTACCTGTAGCGTGTCCCTCTGCACTGTAGAGCAATTCTCTTTCTAGCAATGCATTAATCAGCATAGATTTACCTGCACTAAACGCACCCGCAAACACGATTTCAAACTTTGGGGAAATCGCTTTACCTAGCGATGTTTGTACAGGTGTAATGTCATGCGATCGCAAAGCAGGTTCTTGCTGCAAAAGTTGCAATAATAACTCTACTTGTTCTTTTAAATTTTGGCACTGAGGCGGCAAAGCTACCATAGAGAGCATCTGTAAAAAATATATGCTTGAAATTTACACGTATATTTTATTCATAATAACCACGACTTAGCTTACGTAATATTACCAAGAATATGATCTTTGTAAGTCTTTAATACAAAGATATTGTCCGCGCTAACTCTGCTAAATTCAGACTATTTAAAATACTAGATTTTATCGGACGTTTTTCGTCCCAAAAAATTAGGGATGAGTAGAAGTTAGTAGCCAATGAAGAATTTAAAAGTTCAAGTGTTTTGTTTGCTATTTCCTCATCTTCAAAACCGAGGAAGTAAACAGTATCATCAAAAACAACTGTCTTGTCATTGATCTTACCTATCATTTTGAAATCTAATTTCTTATAAAGTCCACATATTGCTATTTTACAGGGTGTAAAACTGTATGCACCAACTCCAAAAATAGAAAAACGATGAGTATTTTGATAAATCTTGCTTTTTCTATTATCTAGGTATCTCGCGTGAGACTCCAGATATTTCCAAGTTTTAGGAGCTAAATATTTTATACATTCAGTTGGTTCACCAATAAACTTTTGAGTAACCAGAAGATATCGGTTATGATTATCAATTATATTTTGAGCAATATTAGAGCCTTTAAGTAAGGGAAAAAGATAAGTATCTTCAATATCAATTACTTCTCCTAGCCCATTTATCAAAGAATTGCCAATCTTACGAAACTCCATAATATCTGAGCAGTCATGTTTAATTCCAGAGCGCCATTTAACTCCGGCATTTTTATCATAAAATATTTTTACTTTTTCAAAAGAATCAATATCTCTGATTAAAATATTATCTTGATATCCTATTCGATGAGAATTGAAACTTTCAAGGCTACTGAATACATCACAGAAATAATTTTGAGCCTTGGAATAAAATTTGCAAAATAATAGACAAGCTTCAACATTTGCATTAAAATATCTTTTTGCATCTATTTTATAAGTAGCACAATAAGAAAGATTGAGTTGATTGGAATGTAGATATTTCAATAGTTTCCTTGCAACAGAAGTTTTACAGAGCATTGCAAGATTACCATCACGTTTTTGTAGCCATTGAACAACCTGAATTAACATCCATTCGGATATATCAAAATTACTTTTACCCGTCATTGCATCAAGACCATTATAGTTTTGAAAATTATTTTTTTTAGGTAAATTCATGCCGCCAATTATTCCTTGTTGTGAATTTGTAACCCAAGGAAAATTTCCAAGCACTAGTATATTTCCATCTAAACTATTCAATAAAGAAAACCAGTCAAATATAAAAAAATTTTCATTTATTAGATCGATTTTTTCATTTCCTAATTTGTTTTTTAGTTTTTCAGCCTTGATTAAATGATCTGAGTTAATATCTAATCCAACAATTTTGCTGGTTGATTGAAATCTATTTGCAGCAGCTTCAATAAAATTACCAACTCCACATGTTGGTTCAATAATTACATTCGGACACAATTCAAGTTTAATCAACTTCTGGCATACTTTATCAGCAAGTTCTAATGGTGTCTGAAAGTCTCCAAATTCTAATTTTGTTTTGTGTTTAGCACTAGTCATAAGTTAGCTTTGTAAACAGTAATGATTCCTTCTTCTTGGCCAGCACGCTCGATAACTCTTCCATATTGTAGCCTCCATTGTAAAGCATTAGAGATTCAGGACTTACGCAACTGGCACAATAGCTTTAGATGCGGCTTCGCCACACCTGCAATGTTAGTCTAAGTATTAATGCTTAAAAAATTAGAAGAAAAAGGAAATTTTACAATTTGTAGAAATGTATTTTAAATGACCAACTTT